>NZ_JAUQTZ010000004.1:0-93551 GCF_059803845.1 Rhizobium sp. UFLA01-1127
GCCGAGGTCGGCTCGTCGCAGAGGATGAGTTCCGGCTTGGCCGCAAGGGCTCGGGCGATCGCGACGCGCTGCTTCTGGCCGCCGGAAAGCTCGGCCGGATAGCGGTCGATGAAGCCGTTGCCCATCTCGATCTGGTCGAGCAGTTCCTTCACGCGCGCCGTCTTTGCCGCACCATGCAGGCCGTCATAGAAGCTCAGCGGGCGGCCGATGATATCGCGCACGGTCTGGCGCGGGTTCATGGCGGTATCGGCCATCTGGTAGATCAGCTGGATACGGCGCAGCTCCTGCCGCGAGCGGTCTTTCAAGGCCGGCGTCAGCGGCTTGCCGTCGAAGGAAATCCGCCCGTCGCTCGGCGGCAGCAGGCCTGTAATCACGCGGGCAAGGGTCGATTTGCCGGAACCGGATTCGCCGACGACAGCCAGAGTCTGGCCTTTAGGAACATGTAGAGAAACATCGTGCAATACCCTGAAACCATTGGAATATTGCGCACTGATATTTTCGACTTTCAAAAGAGCGCTCGATTGATCGACGGCTTCCGCCCGTACCTCCTGGCGGACGTTGACAAGGGCACGGGTATAATCCTGCCTCGGCTCCTCGATGATCTGCTGGACGCTGCCGTATTCCACCGTCTTGCCGTGCCGCAGCACCATGATGTCGTCGGAAATCTGAGCGACGACGGCGAGGTCATGCGTGATGTAGAGCGCGGCAGTCTGCGTTTCTTCTATGGCGTGTTTGATCGCTGCGAGCACGTCGATCTGCGTGGTGACGTCGAGCGCGGTCGTCGGCTCGTCGAAGACGATCAGTTCAGGATTGGAGCAGAGCGCCATGGCAGTCATGGCGCGCTGGAGCTGGCCGCCCGAAACCTGATGCGGATAGCGCTCTCCGAACGTTTCCGGATTGGGCAAACCGAGAACGCGGAAGAGATAGAGCGCCCGCTTTCTCGCCTCCTCCTTCGTCATCAGGCCATGTTTCACAGTGGCTTCAACGACTTGATCACCCAAGCGATGCGCCGGATTGAAGGCGGCTGCTGCCGATTGTGCGACGTAGCAGACCCGCGCGCCGCGAATCCTGCGGATGCCTGATTTGCCGAGCGGCAGGATGTCGGTGCCGTCGAGCAGCACCTGGCCGCCGGTAATTTCCGCACCGCCTCGGCCATAGGCAAGCGCCGAAAGGCCGATGGTGGATTTGCCGGCGCCGGACTCGCCGATCAGCCCGAGCACCTTGCCCCTTTGGAGATCGAAGGAGACGCCATCGACGATGGTGACGCGCTTCGGCGGTTCGCCGGGCGGATAGCTGGTCGCCTCGATCTTTAGATCGCGAACGGAAAGAAGCTCAAGCATCGCCACGCCCTCCCTTGAGGCTGGAGGTGCGTCTCAACAGCCAGTCGACCACCAGATTGACACAGATCGCCAGTGCCGCAATGGCGGAGCCAGGCACGAGCGCGGCTGAAATGCCGAAAATGATCCCGTCCTTATTGTCCTTGACCATGCCGCCCCAATCGGCCGACGGCGGCTGTATGCCGAGGCCGAGGAAGGACAGGGTGGAGAGAAACAGGATCGAGAAGGCAAAGCGCAGCCCGAATTCGGCCAGCAGCGGTGACAGCGTATTCGGCAGGATCTCGCGGAAGATGATCCAGAGCTTGCCTTCGCCGCGCAGCTTGGCGGCTTCGACGAATTCCATGACCGCGACATCGAGCGCCACGGCGCGGCCGAGGCGATAGACGCGGGTGGAATCGAGGATGGCCATGACAAGGATCAGCACGATCAGGTTCTGAGGCAGGACGGCAAGCACGACGAGCGCGAAGATCAGCGTCGGGATCGACATCATCAGATCGTTGAAGCGCGAGAAGACCGTGTCGATCAATCCACGCGAGACGGCGGCGGTGAAGCTCAGGATGATGCCGAGCGAGAAGGAAATGATCGTTGCCGCGAGCGCGACGGACAAGGTCGTGCGGGTACCGTAGATCAGACGCGACAGGATATCGCGGCCGAGATTGTCGAGGCCGAAGAAATATTGCGCATCGGCCGGCTGCCAGACATTGCCGACGACTTCCGTCTCGCCGTAAGGGGCGATCCAGGGCGCGAAGATCGCGCAGATAAACGCGATCAGGATACCGATGATGCCGATCCAGGCGGTGACAGGGATATCTCTCAATCTCATCGCGGATGCCTCAGACGCGGGTTGGCGACGATGGCGAGAATGTCCGCCGTCATGTTGAGGAAGATGTAGACGGCGGCGAAGATCAGGCCGCAGGCCTGGACCACGGGCATGTCGCGCACCGTTACTGCATCGACCATGTACTGACCCATGCCCGGATAGACGAAGACGACTTCGACGACGACGACGCCGACGATGAGATAGGCAAGGTTCAGCGCGATGACGTTGATGATGGGCGCCAGCGCATTGGGCGCGGCATGCTTGACGATGGCGCGGAAGGCGGAAAGCCCCTTCAGCTCTGCCGTTTCCATATAGGCCGACGACATGACGGACAGGATGGCAGCTCGCGTCATGCGCATCATATGCGCAAGCACGACGAGGACCAGCGTGGCCGTCGGCAGGGCGATCGCCTTCAATCGGTCGAGGAAGCCCATCCCGTCGAAGACCGTCGCCGGAAAGGTCGCGATGCCGAATTTGACGGAAAAGAACATAATGAGGAGATAGCCGATGAAGAATTCCGGCAGCGAGATTGCGGCCAGCGAGATGACATTGATGATCTTGTCCGGTAAGCGGTTCCTGAAATGGACGGCGAGCATACCCAGGCAGACGGCCAGCGGCACCGAGATCAAGGCGGCGAAGCCGGCCAGAAACAGCGAATTGCCGAGCCGCTTGCCGATCTGCTCGCCGACGGAATTCTTGCTGGCCCAGGACGTGCCGAAATTACCCTTGACGGCATTGCCGAGCCATTCCGCATAGCGAGTGACGACCGGGCGGTTGAGGCCGAGTTCCTCGCGGATATTCGCGACCGCCTGCGGTGTTGCCGACTGACCGAGATAGGTGGTGGCGAAATCGCCGGGCAAGGCTTCGAGCCCGCCGAAGATCAGGACGGAGACCGCAAAGAGCAGGATGATGCTCAGCACGCAACGCTCTATAATGAGGGACAGCAGCGGAAAGCGCTGCTTGAACCTCAGCCCGGGCAGAACGGTTCCGGGGGGCTGATTGGACATGGCCGATGCCTCGCACTGGGAGCGGTTCCATGTTTCAGGGAATCGTTGAGCCGCTCTATCTTGTTGTTCTACGCAATTCCGAACGGAAAACAGCTGCGTATTTTCCTGAAATTGCCTGAAACGTCGGGAGGACCGCGAAAGGCTTTCGCGGTCCCGGCTTCCTCAGGGGTGAGGGCGTTTTCGCCCGGCTTCAGGCATCAGGCATCGAGCCAGACACGGGTCGCGACGTAGCCGTTCGACATGTCATTGCCGATATCGTGGACATAGCCCTTCACCTGCTTGGTGGAGGCGTTCACGAAATCGTTGAACATCGGCAGGATGACGCCGCCTTCGTCGCGCACCATCATCGCCATGGCGCGGTAGAGCTCCTTGCGCTTGGCCTCGTCCAGTTCCGAGCGGGCCTGAAGCAGAAGCTTGTCGAAGTCGGGGCGCTTGAAACGCGTATCGTTCCAGTCCGCCGTCGAAAGATAGGCGGTGGAATACATCTGGTCCTGCGTCGGCCGTCCGCCCCAATAGGAGGTGGAGAAGGGCTGAACGTTCCAGACATTCGTCCAATATCCATCGCCCGGCTCGCGCTTGACCTCGATGTTGATGCCGGCCTTCTTGCAGCTTTCCTGATAGAGGACGGCCGCATCGACGGCGCCGGGGAAGGCGACCTCCGATGTACGCAGCAGCACGGAACCACTGTGACCGGACTTCTTGTAATGGAAGGCAGCCTTGTCGGGATCGTATTTGCGCTGCTCGATCCCTTCGGGGAACAACGCGTAGGTGCTATTGATCGGGAAGTCGTTGCCGATCTTGCCGTAGCCCCCAAGGATCTTCTTGACCATCGTCTCGCGATCCATCGCGTATTTCAGTGCCAGGCGCAGGTCGTTGTTGTCGAAAGGCGCCTTGTCGCAATGCATGATGAAGACATAGTGGCCGCGGCCGGCCGTGGCCAGGATTTCCACAGTCGGCGCCCGCTTCAAAAGATCCACGGTCTTCGGGTCTACGCGGTTGATATAATGGACCTGACCGGACGACAGGGCGGCAATACGAGCCGTCGCATCGTTCATGCAGATGATTTCGACGCTATCGACGAAGCCTCGGTCGGTACGCCAGTCGTCCTTGTTGCGCTCGAGCGTGGCGCGTACGCCGGGCTCGAAGCTCACCATCTTGTAGGGGCCGGTGCCGATCGAGGCCAATGGGTCGTCATAGCCGCCGTTCGGCTGGATGACGAGGTGATAGTCGGTCAATAGCAACGGCATGTCGGCGTTGCCTTCGGTCAAGGTCAGGACGAGGTTGTCGCCGTCGGCCTTGATCTCCTTGATCGACTTCATGACGCCAAGCGCGCCGGATTCCGATTTCGCATCCGTATGACGCTTGAGCGTGGCGACGACGTCGTCGATCGTCAGATCCTTGCCGTTGTGGAACTTGACGCCCTTGCGGATCTTGAAGGTCCAGGTGGCGGCATCCTTCGACGGTTGCCAGGATTCGGCGAGCGAGGGGACGGCGGCACCCGTCAGCGGGTGAGATTCCACCAGCATGTCGCCCCAGCAGCGGCCGATGCAGAACATGACCTGCGACAGGAATTTCGCCGGGTCTTTTGAATCGGTAGCAGCGCCGCCTTCAAGGCCAAGCTTCAGATGACCGCCGCGCTTCGGTTCGGCTGCCATTGCGCTTTCGGTAAAGAGTTTGTCGGCGAGCGTCAAAGTCACGCCCGCAGCCATTGCGCGGCCCATGAATTCGCGGCGGCTGAGCCCGCCCGCGGTGACGCGGCTTGCCAGATATTTCGTGTAGTCGTTCATTCCCCTGTTCCTTCTTCTTGCCGTGTTGACAAAGCTTTCGGGCAAGTCACTTCAGGTCACGGTTCCTCTTCCGCCTGAAGTCTGTCGCCCGCGAGCATGCGGGAAATTCAGCGGTTGCCGCCGCTTCTATCTTCCTTTCCAGATTGGGGCTCGCTTTTCCGCAAAAGCCCGTGCGCCTTCCAATTGATCTTCGCTCGAATAGAGGACGTCGACGGTTGCAAACTGCCGTTTGGTAATCTTGTTCATGGCAGCCTGAAACGTCGAGCCTTCCGCTTCACGAACGATTTCCTTGATCGCCGCATAGACGAGCGGCGGACCGCTTGCCAGCAGTCGGGCCAGTTCCCAGGCCCGGTCCATCAGCTTGTCGGCCGTGACGATCTCGTTGACGAAGCCCCAGCGATGGGCCTCCTCGACATTGAGCCAGCGGCCGGTCAGCAGCATGTCCATGGCGATATGATACGGAATTCGTTTCGGCAGCTTGATCGACGCCGCATCGGCGACGGTGCCCGAGCGGATCTCCGGCAAAGCGAAGGTGGCGTGGGCGGCGGCGACGATCAGATCGGCGGAAAGCGCGATCTCAAGCCCACCGCCGCAACAGATGCCGTTGACGGCGCAGATGATCGGCTTGTTGAGGTCGCGCAGTTCCTGCAGGCCACCGAAACCGCCGACGCCATAGTCGCCGTCGACGGCATCGCCATCAGCCGCAGCCTTCAAATCCCAGCCGGCGGAAAAGAATTTCTCGCCGGCGCCGGTAACAATGGCGACGCGCAGATCCCGGTTGTCGCGGAAATCGCGAAAGATCAACCCCATCTTGCGGCTGGTCGCCAGGTCGATGGCATTCGCCTTCGGCCTGTCGATAATAACCTCAAGAATGCCGTCCACGCATCGCGTTCGAATGGGATCTTGCAACTTCCGCTACCTCCTTCGCCGGATGAGGGCATCTGCGACAACGACGCCGCGAGATTCTGGTAGGACCATCAATGGATTAATGTCCAGTTCTTCAAGCCGTGCGGCGTTCGTTACGACATATTCTGCCGCGGATAGGACGGCTTCGGCTACGATTTCGAGGCTGCTTTTCGCACCACCTCGATAACCTTCGATCAATTTGCGAACCTTCAGCCGCGAAATCCGCTCAAGAACCTCGGCTTTCGTCACGGGGAGCGTCAAAACGACGGAATCCTCAAGCAATTCCACGAGAATTCCGCCCGCGCCAACGGTTAATGTCGGGCCGACGACCGGATCGCGGACCGCGCCAACGATGAGCTCTGCGATGGGACGGTCGACCATCCGTTCGACGAGGAAGCCGCGAGCGACACCGGCCATGCTCTCGGCCGCATCCCTGACCGCATTCCTATCCCATAGGTTGAGCTTGACGGCACCGACATCGGATTTGTGCTCGACCCCAAGCGCCTTGAGCGCGACCGGGAAACCGAGCTCCTCCGCGCGGTCGGCCGCGTCGCGTGCCGTCATGGCAGTTTTGCCCATCGGGATGGCAAGGCCCGAGGCTGCAAGCTCGGCCTTGGCTTCGGCCTCGCTTAGGGTCTCGATTTCACCTGCTTCCGTGCGTGTGCTGAGAAGCGGCAATGGCTGTGGCTTCTTCCAGGCAACGGCAATCCCTCTAGCTATGTCCGATGCCGCCAGCGCTTCACTGATACCGCACAGCGGCACGATGCCGGCTTCGATCAATTGCCCGGCAATCGCTTCCGGCATGTTTTCGGGCAATGTCGCGAGAATGCCGGCGCGGGCCTCGGTCTGCTTGGCGGCCGCGATGATGGCGGAAACGGTAATCATCCAGTCCGTGCCGTCGCAGCGGTCTTCGCGCGGGAAATCAAGCACGATGAGGTTGAGGGCATAATCGCCGGCGAACATGGCGCTGAATGCTTCCGTCTGCCGTGCCAAATCACCCCAGACGAAGGTGTGGTAGTCGAGGGGGTTGGAGAGCGTCACCATCTGCCCGAGGCTTGCGCGCAACGCTGGCAATTGCTCGGGCTTCAGGGCACGGAATTCGACATTGCGGCCGACGGCGGCATCGGCCATCAGCGATGCCTCGCCGCCCGAACAGCTCATCGAGGAGATCGCATTGCCGTCGAGCGGACCTGCGACGTGCAGAAGTTTCAGCGTTTCGATGAGTTCCGGCAATGTCGCGACGCGGCCGATGCCGAGGCGATCGAGAACGGCGTCGGCAACCGCGTCGCTTCCGGCAAGCGATGCCGTATGCGAGACAGTGGCGCGCTGAGCCTGCTCGGATTTTCCGACCTTCAACGCGACGACCGGCTTCTTCAGCGCTCTGGCGCGTATGGCGAGCGCCTCCAGCGCCCTTATATCGCCGAAGCCTTCGATATGCAGGCCAACCGCCGTGACACGGGGATCTTCAAGGACGGCCCGGGCTAGGTCCGACAGACCGGTCTGCGCCTGGTTGCCCGCCGTCATCAGATAGCTGATCGGCACGCCGCGTTTTTGCATGCTGAGATTGATGGCGATATTGGAGGATTGGGTGAGGATCGCGACACCGCGTTCGGTGCGCACGATGCCATGCTGGTCTGGCCAGAGCAGGGCGCCGTCGAGGCCATTGATCATGCCGTAGCAGTTCGGCCCGACGATCGGCATGGCGCCTGCCGCCTCGACAAGTGCCTGCTGCAGGTCCGCGCCGCCGGCCAGTTCCGCGATGGCTTCGCTGAAGCCCGAGGCATAGCAGACGGCGCCGCCAGCTCCTCTTGCGGAAAGTTCACGCACGATATCGACTGTGAGCGTTCGGTTGACGCCGACGAAAGCGGCGTCCGGCGCGTCGGGCAGTTCGGCGACCGACCGATAGCAGCGGCGACCAAGTACGCTCTCCTGCGTCGGGTGCACCGGCCAGATCTCACCAGCGAATCCCATGCGGTCGCATTGCTCGATCACGCGCCGGGCTTCACGACCGCCAAAGACGGCGATCGTTCTGGGTCGGATCAGGCGGTCAAGCGAGCGCTGCATCATGGGCTCACGCTCCGAACGGCCGAAGCAGATCACGGCTGATGATATGCCGCTGGATTTCCGAGGTGCCGTCCCAGATGCGCTCGACGCGGGCGTCGCGCCAGAAGCGTGCGAGCGGCAGGTCGTCCATGAGGCCCATACCGCCGAAGATCTGGATTGCCTCGTCGGTGACGCGGGCGAGCATTTCCGAGGCGTAGAGCTTGGCCGAGGCAATCTCGCGATTGGCCGGAATGCCGGCGTCGAGCTTCCAGGCGGCCGATAGGGTTAGCAGGTCGGCGGCGTCGATCTCGGTGATCATGTCGGCAAGCTTGAAAGAAACGCCTTGGTTCGCGCCGATGGGCTTGCCGAATTGCTTGCGCTCGGCGGCATAGGGTAGAGCGAGATCGAAGACACGGCGCGCCCGGCCGACGCAGGTGGCTGCCACCGTCAGCCGAGTTCCGTAGAGCCATTGATTGGCAAGATCGAAGCCGCGATGCACCTCGCCGAGCACCTGCGACTTCGGCAGCCGGCAGTCGGTGAAGCTCAGGATAGAGTTGTGGTAGCCGCGATGCGAAACCGAGTCGTAGCCTTTGAGAATGTCGAAGCCCGGCGTGCCGCGGTCGACCAGGAAGGCGGTGATCTTCTTCTTGACGCCTTTGTGAGTATCTTCCTCGCCGGTCGCGGCGAAGACGATGACGAAATCAGCGACATCGGCATGCGAGATGAAGTGTTTCGTGCCGTTGAGCACGAAATCATCGCCATCCTGCCGCGCCGCGCATTTCATGCCGCGCATGTCGGAGCCTGCGTCCGGTTCGGTGATAGCGAGCGCGTCGATTTTCTGGCCGCGCACCGCCGGAAGCAGATAGCGCTCGCGCTGTTCGCCCTCGCAGGCCATCAGAATGCCGGATGGACGGCCGAAGAAGACGGTGAGACCCATCGAGCCACGGCCGAGCTCGCGTTCGACGAGCGTGAAGGTGACATGATCGAGCCCCGCGCCGCCGATCTCTTCAGGGAAATTGCAGGCATAGAAGCCGAGTTCGATACATTTGCGCCGGATCTCGTCTCCAATTTCAGACGGCACGATGCCGGTGCGCTCGACCTCGTTTTCGTGCGGATAGATCTCCGTCTCGACGAAGTCCCTGACCGTCTTGACGATCATCTCCTGTTCTTCGCTGAGCCCGAAATTCACGATCGCTTCCTCCTAGCGTTTTTGTCCCACATGACGGCCGGCTCCCTCCGGCATGGCCAAGGCTGCGTGCGCGGCAGACATAGGCCTCAGCTTTGCCAGCACCTCCTCCGGTGCGGCAACTGCTCTGCCCGCCTTCGCGTCCACATGCAGCAGCATCTGTTCCGCGGTGGCGATCACGTCGCCGCTCGCGGTGTCATGCAAAGTATGGAACAGATGCAGCCGCTTTTCGTCGGACCCAAGGACCTGCGTGGTCGAATGGATGACTTGGCCGAGCTTGGCTTCGCCGAGATGGCGGATATGGGTTTCCACCGTATAATAGCTATGGCCGCGCTCGACATAATCGAGATTGACGCCGATCAGCCGCAAAAGCGCGTCAGACGTGTCGCCGAAGACCTGCAGATAGCGATGCTCGGTCATATGGCCGTTATAGTCGACCCAGGCCGGGCTGACCTTAGTGTCGATCAGGCGCAGTGGCTTTGTGATATCCGGCGTCTCTTTCCTGTCCCCGCCATCAGCCCAGAGCTGCCGTTCGAAATCCTTCAGCAGCTTGCCGGCGCCCCAGCCTTTGCCGCCATGGCCCCCCTTCAGGCTCTGAAGGATGCCCACGAGGTTTTCGTCGCGGATGCGTTCGAGTTCGCGGATCGACAGGCCGTCCGCCTGCTCGTCGGACTGCCGGCCGATCTTTTCGACGAGGGCGTCGTCGAGATCGACGACGTCCATAAGCTTCGTCCAATTCCACTGCAGGGCAGGGCCGAACTGCGCCAGGAAGTGCCGCATGCCGGCCTCGCCACCGGCAATGCGGTAAGTCTGGAACAGGCCCATCTGCGCCCAGCGCAGGCCGAAGGAATAGCGGATGACATCGTCGAGCGTCTCGACGGTGCAGATATCGTCCTTGATCAGCCAGAGTGCCTCGCGCCAGAGCGCTTCCAGCAGGCGGTCGCCGACGAAAGCTTCTATTTCCTTGGCGATATGCACGCCCTTCATGCCGATGGGAGGCAATCGTTCCATCGCCGCCTGGATGGTCGCAGCACTGGTCTTTTCGCCGCCGATGATCTCGACGAGCGGCAGGAGGTAGACGGGATTATAGGGATGGGCGACGAACAGGCGCTCGGGATGGCGCATGTCGCGTTGCAGATCGGTCGGTAGCAGCCCTGAGGTGGATGAGCCGATCAACGCATCCGGCCGTGCGGCTGCGTCGATCTGCGTCAGCACCTTGCGCTTGAGATCCAGTCGCTCGGGCACACTTTCCTGGATCCAGTCGGCACCATCGACCGCCGCTTCCAGCGTGTCCCGGAACGTGAGCTTGCCACGCGGCGGAAGCGGCGCGCCGGTCAGCATCGCATAGGCTTTCTCGGCATTGCCAAGAACTTCGCCGACGATGCGAGTTGCCTCCGGATGCGGGTCATAGACATCGACATCGATGCCCGCGAGCAGGAAGCGGGCGATCCATCCGCCGCCGATGACGCCGCCGCCGATACAGGCCGCCTTGTTGATCTTCGTCATTGTGGCCTCAGCGCTTCGTCAGTTTCAGCTTCTTGCGGACATCTTCGGGGCCGATGATGCGTGCGCCCATGCCTTCGACCACCTGCACCGCCTTTTCGACGAGCTGAGCGTTGGTCGCGAGCATGCCCCTTCCGGCATAGAGATTGTCTTCCAGCCCGACACGGACATTGCCGCCGGCAAGGATCGCAGCCGCAGGATAGGCCATGGCATTGCGGCCGATGGAAAAGGCCGAGAAGGTCCAGCTGTTGGGAACGTTATTGACCATCGCCATAAAGGTGTTGAGGTCATCGGGCGCCCCCCAGGGGATGCCCATGCAGAGCTGGATGAGGACCGGGTCCTCGATCAAGCCCTCCTCGGCAAGCTGCTTGGCAAACCAGAGATGACCGGTGTCGAAGGCTTCGATCTCCGGACGCACGCCGAGATCGGTCATCTTCTTCGCCATGGCCCTCAGCATGGAGGGCGTGTTGGTCATGACGTAATCGCCAAGATTGAAGTTCATCGTGCCGCAATCGAGCGTGCAGATTTCGGGCAGGCATTCGGCGACGTGGCTGACACGCTCGGTGGCGCCTGCCATATCGGTGCCCCTGGCATTCAGGGGCAGGGGGCTCTCGACACCGCCGAAAATCAGATCGCCCCCCATGCCGGCCGTCAGGTTCAGTACGACATCGACATCGGCGGAACGAATGCGGTCCGTGACTTCTCGGTAGAGTTCGTTGCGGCGGCTGGCAGCGCCCGTTTCTGGATCGCGGACATGGCAGTGAACCACTGCCGCCCCAGCCTTGGCGGCGTCGATCGCGGAGTCGGCGATCTGCTTGGGAGTGATCGGAACATGGCTGGATTTGGAAACGGTGTCGCCGGCACCGGTCACGGCACAGGTGATGAAGACATCGCGATTCATCGCAAGAGGCATTTTTGTTCTCCCTCGTATTGAGGACATTACGAGCCATGAGAGGCCTTTATGCTTTGCATTATCGGAAGTATTCGATACAGTTTCGGAACTGTCGGAGGAATGGGTGATGCTGACACTGGCCAATGAGACGCTCGACATCGACCTCCTGATCCTTCCGGAGACGAACCTGATCCTGATCGCGTCGGTGATCGAACCCTTGCGCGGCGCCAACCGCATTTCCGGAGCCGAGCTATACCGGTGGCGTCTGTTCACGCCGGATGGATCGCCTGCGGAAACGACTAGCCTCATTCCAGTGCCTGCATGTTCCAGCTTCCGGCCAAGCTCGGACGCAACGCCGCTATTCGTGCTCGCCAGTTACAACTGGCGACGCAGTGCAACGCAGGCATTGAAAATGCAGCTCTCGCAAACGGCGCGTCATCGATCGATGGTCGCCGGCATCGAATCCGGCACTTGGTTGCTTGCCGAGGCCAGCCTGCTCGACAATGTCTCCGCCGCCGTCCACTGGGAGGATTTTGACGATTTCGCGCTTGCCTATCCGCAGGTGCGTGCGGTCAGGGATCGCTTCGTGATCGATGGCAAGCGGATCACCACAGCGGGATCGCTGCCGACCGTCGACCTCATGCTGGAGATCATCCGGCAGCGGCAGGGCTATTCGCTGGCGCTCGAGGTCAGCCGTCTGTTCATCTATGAGTCGGCGAGTACTCAGAGTGCAGGGGAGCTTTCGCCATCGACGGCCGGCCTGCGCATGCGCGATCCGCGAGTTGCTCAAGCCATCCGCCTGATGGAGGACCATATCGAGCAGCCGCTGGTGCTCACGCGTCTCGCCCGCCGCATCGGTGTCAGCGCACGCCACCTGCAGGCTCTTTTCCAGGAGAGTATCGGCGCGCCGCCGCATGTGCATTATCTGGCTTTGAGGCTCAATGCGGCGCGGCGCAAAGTCATCGAGACGAAGGCCTCCTTTGCTGAGATCGCGGCCATGACGGGCTTTAATTCGGCATCGGCTTTTTCGCGCAGCTATCGTGCCAGCTTTTCCGAAAGTCCCTCGGGCACGCGCCGCAGGCTGCGCCGGCATGTTACGGCTGCAGCAGAGCCGACATAGGCCGGAAGGCCTCGCGCACCATTTCCGCCAGCTCGCGGATCGCCTCGCTGGAATGATAGGGATTGCGGCGGAGCACGACACGCGATGAATCCACAGGTGGGAAACCATCGTCACTCGTTAGCTCGCGACAGCCATGCGGAATGTTGCTACGCGATAGCGTGGTCACAGCAAGCCCAGCGGAGACGGCGTTTTTTAGGCCCGAGCTTGTATCGGCGATGAAGGCAATACGATAGGCGCGGCCCTGCTGTTCCAACGAGCGCAAGGCAAAATCGCGTGCCCATGTCGAATTACGATAGGTGGCAACAGGCAGCGGCACGGCATCATGCAGGCGATGCACCATGGATGTCACCCAGACCGTCGGATCGATGCAGAGAACTTCACCCTTGTTCTGGTTGCTCCAATCGAAGACGACGGCGAGATCCAGTTCGTCCTTCTCCAGAGCGGCCAGATTGTGCGCCGTGTAATCGCAGGAGACAGTGACCTCGACCGCCGGGTGCCTGATAGCGAAAGCGGCCAGTGCCGCGGGTAGAACAGTCTGACTGTATTCCTCCGGAATTCCGATCCGGACTGGCCCGTCGAGCGGCTTCGTGCGGATATTCGCCGCCGCCTCGTTCAGGAGCTCGATCACGCGTTGCGCGTAGGGAAGTAATTGAGTGCCGGCGCGGGTGAGAACGGCGCCCCGGGCACTTCTCTCGAAAAGCGTTTCGCCGATCGTATCCTCGAGCCGCTTGATCTGGGCGCTGACCGCCGATTGCGTGCGGCCGATCCTTTGAGCGGCCGTGGAAAAATTGGACGTCTCGGTGATGACGAGGAACGTTCGCAGAAGGTCGCTCTCAATGGGGTCACGCATTCGGGTCACAAATATTTCTGATAGCTACTATCTCTACTATTCGTTTGCCTGATGTCAAATATCGGCGCACACAAGCAGCGTTCCTTCGTTCCTCGAGTCCACACATGACATTCCAGTTTCCGGCCCGCTCCGCTTTTGCCAGCGATTACGAGAGGGGCGTTCTACTTGTGGCGACAGCAATGCTTGCGTGGAGCTGCAGCGGCATCTATGCGCGCCTGCTGACCGCCGACATATGGACGGCGATCGCCTGGCGTTCGCTGTTCGGTGGCCTGTTCCTGCTGATTCCAAGTTTTTTCCTCGAAGGCGGCTTTTCGCGGCGGCAATGGGCATCGATTTTTCATCCCGCCGGGTTGGCGATGCTGGTCTGTCAAACTGTCAGCCAGGCCTGCTTCATCGGCGCGCTCTATACCACCACGGTCGCGAATGTGACGATGATCTATGCGACGGCGCCGTTCATCGCCGCATTTCTCAGTTGGACCATGCTGAAAGAGCGTGTGGCCAGGCGGACCTTGATTGCCGGCGGCATCTGCCTCGTCGGCGTCGCCGTCATCGTTGCCTCATCGATCGGCGGTGGCACGGGCATTGGCGATCTGCTGGCGCTCGGCATGACGGTCACCTTCGCGCTCATCATCGTCATTCCGCGTATGGATCCCGGTATTCCGATCCTGCCGTCGAGCGTCGTCAGCGGGCTTTTGACATTCGTCGTCTTTGTGCCCTTTGCTTCGACAGGCTCGGTGGATATTTACAATTGGCTTCTGCTGGCGGCTTTCGGAGCGACGAATTTTGCACTCGCCTTCGTCCTGTTTCTCTTCGGGTCGAGAAAGATGCCAGCTGCCGATGCCGCTCTCATCAGTTCGATGGAGATCGTCCTTACTCCATTCTGGGTCTGGCTGTTCTTTTCCGAAATGCCCCCGATTGCGACCTTTATTGGCGGAGCGATCATCTTCGCGACGATCGTCTGGCATACGGCCATCGACCTCAGGCATAGCCGCCGCCGTCGCGCGTTGGCTTAGCGGCGCGACATTACGAAGCCGCTATTTCTCGCCATGAGGCGGCGCGCCGACCGATCCGCGCTGGATCAGCCCCGCCTTGATCGCTATCCGTTCCACGGGCAGATCCTTGCCGTTCAGCCTTGAGATCAGCCTCTCGGCCGCCTTCTTGCCCATTTCATAGACCGGCTGGTCGATGACGGTGATCGGGGGCGTCGTGACGGTGGTCCAGTCGGCGTCCAGAAAGGAAATCATCGAAATATCGTGCGGTATGGACAATCCCAGTGCCTGCAAGCTCTTGAAGACTCTAAGGCCGACGAGGCTGTCGGATGTGATGAGGGCGGTCGGCGGCGCCATGTCCTGCAGCAAGCTTTTGACGACGGAGTCAGTCCTTGGCTGATTGGTTGCGCCAAGCCTCACATAATGTTGAGCCGTCTTAATGCCGGCGTCAGCCTGCTGTTTCAGCACTCCCTCCATGCGTTCGCGCACCGCGGAATTGGAAATGCTGCTGATATCGCCAAGGAACTCACTCTTGGCATCCATGGCCGATATATAGGCGATCCGCCGATGCCCCATGTCGAAAAGATGGCGGGTGGCGATCATGGCTGCATCAAAATCATCACCGGTGACCGCATCGACGCCCAGTTCCGAAATGCTCCTGTCAAACAGAACGAGCGGCACGCCGACGCGGCGTATATCCTGAAGATGCACCATCCGGTCACATCGTGCCGGTGTCACGATCAATCCATCGACACGCTTGCCAATGAGCAGGTCGACCGCTGATTTCTCCGCCTCGAACTCCTCGCCGGAATTGGCGATGATGACGTTGAAACCGGCTATGCGTGCGACATCGCTGATCCCTCTGACGGCGAGACTGAAGAAAGCATTCTCGATATCGCCGACTATAACCCCGATGATTCCGGATTTGCCGGTCGTCATGCTGCGTGCCAGTTCGTTCGGGCGATAGTCGAGCGCTGTTGCGGCGGCAAGCACCTGCTCGCGAACCCTGTCGCTGACGACGCCATAGCCGCCGAGCACCCGTGCTGCAGTTGCCTTTGAGACATTCGCAGCTCTTGCAACATCGGCAACGGTTACGGGGCGTTTCGAGGTGAGGGGTTCTTCCATTCAATGACGACTACAAGAGTTGTTGACGGGCGGTCAATCTCAAGTTAACAAATAGCAATGAGACCGGTCTCTTTATATATGATACCGGTCTCTTGTCCAGATAATCTCTTGCCAATGTATGGGTGGAGAGGCGGACGCGCATGCACGAATGCCAAGAAGAGCATCCTTCAGAGCGGAGAACGAACATGAAACCATCTGCTATATTCGCGGCCATTGCCGCGCCGTTGCGCGCCGGCGCGCTGGCCTATCTCGTCGCGGCAAGCGTCGGTCCGGCGATTGCTGCCGACAATCCCTACAATCTGATCGATCCAAACGTCATCAGCGTCGGTACGATGGGCGACGCCAAGCCCTACACTTTCACGACGGCTGACGGGCGGTTCACCGGCTTCGATATCGAACTCTTCGAGAATGTCGTTTCCCGCATGGGCTTTCCGAAGGACAAGGTGACCTTCACTGGCCAGGAATTTTCCGCCCTGCTGCCATCGGTTGCCAATCAGCGCTTCGACGTTGCCGTGGCGGCGATCGGAACCACCGAGGCACGTAAGAAGTCAGTCGATTTCTCTGACGGCTATCTCGCCGGCTACCTTTCTGTCCTGACGTCGGATGCCTCGATCAAGGATGCAAGCGGCCTCAAGGGCAAGCGTCTCGGCGTCGTGCAGGGCACGCTGCAGGAAGTCTACGCGACGAAGAATTTTGCCGGCACGGATCTGGTCAAGTTCCCCGACAACAATTCCGCCGTGGCGGCGCTGAACAACGGCACGGTCGATGCACATTTCCTCGACTACGAAGCCGCCAAGCAATATGGCGAGCGCTACCCCGCGCTGAAAATTGCGGTGAACATCCCGTCCTTCGATGCACCGGCAGGTTTCGTCGTCCGCAAGGGCAATGATGCTTTCCGCTTGGCGCTCAACAAGGCGCTGCATGAGGCGATGCAGGACGGCACCTGGAAGACGCTCTACGAGAAGTGGTTCCCTGGCTCGCCGATGCCCGATCAATATCTTCCCAAGAAGTAAGGCCGCGCCACCGTCCGGGCGTGCCGGACGGCGGCATTGACCTGCCTCGCGAACTTCATGGGGAATTGAATGGATTGGTTTGAAAACCTCCGTCGCAGCTTTCTTGACTGGAATGCGATGGCAGACGTCCTGCCGAGCATGATCACGGTCGGACTGAAGAACACGCTCATCCTGGCCGCCGCCTCCACCGTGCTCGGCGTTGTGATCGGCATGGTGCTGGCCGTGATGGGTATTTCGCAATCGCGCTGGCTGCGCCTACCGGCGCGCATCTATACCGATATATTTCGCGGCCTCCCGGCGATCGTGACGATCCTGATCATCGGCCAGGGCTTTGCCCGCATCGGCCGCGAGATCTTCGGTCCGTCGCCCTTTCCGCTGGGGATCATCGCGCTCAGCCTGATCGCCGGCGCCTATATCGGTGAGATCTTTCGATCCGGTATTCAAAGCGTCGAACGTGGGCAGATGGAGGCCTGCCGTGCGCTCAGCATGAGTTACGGGCAGGGGATGCGGCTGATCATCATCCCTCAGGGCGTGCGGCGCGTCCTGCCGGCCCTCGTCAATCAATTCATCGGCAACGTCAAGGATTCGAGCCTTGTCTATTTTTTGGGACTGCTGGCTTCGGAGCGCGAGATTTTTCGAGTCGGCCAGGATCAGGCCGTCGTCACCGGCAATCTCTCACCCTTGCTGCTGGCAGGGATCTTCTATCTCGTCATCACCGTTCCACTGACGCATCTTGTCAACTATATCGATGCACGTCTGCGTCTTGGGCGCCAGGGCCGCAGTTCCGGTGCGACAAGCGGCCTTGTCGAGGTCGGTGAACTCGAGGCGGCTTCGAACGCTCAGGTTCCAGATGCTTTGCGCTTCAAGGGCGGGGCCGTTCAAATCCGCGATCTCAGCATGTCTTACGGCGACCTTGAGGTGCTGAAAGGCATTGATCTCGATATAGAAAAGGGCACCGTGACCTGCATTATCGGCCCATCGGGATCGGGAAAGTCGACGCTGCTCAGATGCCTAAACCGCCTGGTGGAGCCAAAGCGCGGCGATATCCAGCTCGACGGCGAAAGCATTCTGTCCATGAAGCCGGAAAGTCTGCGCCGGCGCGTAGGCATGGTCTTTCAGCATTTCAATCTCTTTCCGGATCATACAGCGCTTGAAAACGTCATGCTGTCGCTGACGAAAATCAAGAAGATGCCGAAAGGCGAGGCTCGCCGGATTGCCGAGATCCGCCTTGCCGAGGTGGGGCTGGCCGGACGCAAGGATCATCGGCCTGCCGGCCTTTCCGGCGGCCAGCAGCAGCGCGTTGCCATCGCCCGCGCCCTTGCCATGGAGCCGGAGGTCGTCCTTTTCGACGAAGTCACGAGTGCACTCGATCCCGAGCTGGTGAAGGGTGTCCTCGATTTGATGGCCAATCTCGGACGCCAGGGCATGACCATGGCGGTCGTCACGCACGAAATGGGGTTTGCCCGCAAGGTGGCCGACCAGGTCGTGTTCATGGATGAAGGTCGCATCGTCGAAGCCGGGCCGCCGCAACAGATTTTCGACAATCCTCAAAGTGACCGCCTGAAGCGCTTCCTCGCAGAGGTTCTCTGACAAACAGGGCCGGCGAGACTTCCGACGGCCTTTCGATCGCAACATTCAAACTGACAAGGTTTCCCAACATGCATGCTTCCACTCGTCCTTCGAAGGTCGTTGTCGTCGGCGGCGGTATCTTCGGCGTTTCCACGGCCGTTCATCTGGCGCGGCTCGGCGTTCAAACGACGCTGATCAATGACGGTGCTTTGGCAAACGGCGCATCCGGCCGCTCGCTCGCCTGGCTCAATTCGGCACGGCGCCGGTCCGATGCCTATCATCGGCTACGCCTGGCCGGGATCGACCGCTATCGCACACTTTCCGTCAAATATCCGGATGCGACCTGGCTGCGCTTCGATGGCGGCCTGACCTGGGATGCCGATGATGCCGATAACGACATTGTTGCCGTTTTCGATTATGAGCATGACCTCGGCTATGATGCGCAGTTGCTGGCGCCCGATCAGATTGCCAAGACGACGCCGGGCGTTGATGCCCGTTCGGTGACCAGGCAGGGAGCGATCTTCAATCCGGGGGAGGGCTGGGTCGATCTGCCTTCCTTGATCGGCGTTCTTGCCGAAGAGTTCCGGGCCTTGGGCGGCGAAATCATCACTGATGCGGGCCGGGCAACCGTGAATGTGCAGGGTGGCCGCGCCAGCGGCGTTACGACCGCGGACGGTGCCGATTGGGCCGCGGATGCCGTGCTGCTGGCGGCCGGCGGTGAGGTGCCGGCGATCGTTGCGCTGGCCGGTCAGCATATCGGCGACGATACGCCGATCGCGCTTCTCGTTCGTACGAAGCCGATCAAGCACCCGCTGAAAGCTGTGCTCAACACGCCGCGCGTTGCCATTCGTCCGACACCCGACGGCGCCTTTGCGCTGGATTCGGCCTGGTCGGAAGAAGAGGTGATCAAGAAGGCGGACGGAAGTTACGAGATCAAGCCCTCGACGCTGGAAGGCTTGCTGCTCGAAGCCTCAAAGGTGCTCGAAGGGAATCCGAAGCTCGAAATTGCCGATTACGGCGTCGGCCCAAAGCCTATTCCGGGCGACGGCGAACCGGTATTCGGTGAATTGCAGGCGATCCCGGGCTATTTCGTCGCCTTCAGCCATAGCGGCGCAACGCTCGGCCTGATCGCCGGCGAACTGCTTGCCCACGAGATCGCCACCGGCAGGCGTCATCCACTATTGGCTTCCTTCCGGCCGGAGCGTTTCGTCAGCTGATTCAGTTGGCAGATCTTTCTCTGATGAACGAGGTCTGCCATAATATCAACATACTACAGCCCATTTCTAAAGCATAATAGCAGCATTAGTTGATGAAGCGAGGCTCATTGAAGCGGCCACCGTTCTGCAACAAAATGTAACAACTCATAACACCCCGTTACGCCGCGAATTGCTATATTCGGCTGGTGTTTAAACGTGAGGTCGCTGATGCTGGCTAACCCTGTGCCGTCCCATTCACAGACCGATGTGTTGATCTGTCTGGACAACCAGCAGGTCGCATCCCGCATCGGTGCGGTCCTGTCGCAGCAGGGATTGACGATATCGGCAATACCGGCGGCCGGGCTTCAGCAATGGTTGGAGCCGAATGGCTGCCAACTTGTGGTGACGCATACCGCAATGATCGGAGAGGTGCGCGATCGCCTGAACCTGCCGGTCGTCAATATCGAAACTTTCATATTCGATCGCCCGGATCATATAACCGAGGGCGCTGCCCGGCAATTCGATGGCGACGCCTTCGTCAAGCGCGTATTTTCGGTCATGAATGGAACGCAAAAGCGGGCGGCCGCCGGCTGACTTGAGCAGCCGGCACCATGGCTTTTCAGAGCCGTTGCTGGCTGGCCTTGTCGAAGAAGTGCAGGTTCGGAGTCTTGAGCGACACTTGAATCTTCTGGCCCGGCACAAGCTCGACGCGTTCCCGCATCACCCAGGTCAGTTCCTTGCCTTCGAGATCGAGGGCGACATGCGTTTCCGAGCCAGTTGGTTCGACAACGGTGACGGTCGCCGTAACACCGCCTTCCGAAGCAAAGGAAAGATCTTCCGGTCGTATGCCAAGGATGACCTCCCGGCCCTCCGAATGAGCCGGGGCGTTTTCAAGTTCGATGCGGGTGCCGGTCGGCAGCACGAGGGCCGAAGAAGCTCCGCCCATGACCTCGCCCTCAAGGAAATTCATGGCCGGCGAACCGAGGAAGCCGGCGACGAAGACGTTTCTTGGCCGATCATAGAGTTCCAAGGGTGAACCGACCTGCTCCACCTTTCCGCCCTGCAAGACGACGATCTTGTCGGCCATGGTCATGGCTTCGATCTGATCGTGGGTCACATAGACGATCGTTGTCTTCAAACGCTGATGCAGAGCCTTGATTTCGGCCCGCATCTTCACGCGCAGCTTGGCGTCGAGGTTGGACAGCGGCTCGTCGAAGAGGAAGACCTTGGGATCGCGCACGATGGCGCGGCCCATGGCGACGCGCTGACGCTGGCCGCCGGAAAGCTGGGCGGGCTTGCGATCGAGCAACGGCTGCAGCCCCAGTATCTTGGCGGCTTCGCCGACCTTCTCATCGATCTCGGCGCGCTTTGCGCCGGCCAGCTGCAGCGCAAAGCCCATATTCTGCGCCACCGTCATCTGCGGATAGAGCGCATAGTTCTGGAACACCATGGCGATGTCACGATCCTTCGGCGGCAAGTTATTGACGATTCGCCCGCCGATCGAGATCTCGCCGCCGGTAATATCCTCAAGCCCTGCGATCATACGCAGCAGTGTGGACTTGCCGCAGCCCGAGGGGCCGACGAGAATGACGAATTCGCCGTCCGCGATTTCCACGTCGACGCCATGGATGATGTTTACCGCGCCGTAGGACTTCCTGACGTTCTTGATGGTCAATCCGGACATGACATTCTTTCCCTTTGGATCGATCAGTGCTTCTTGCGGATGCGAAGCGCCTGGTATGGCTTGCCCGGCAGGTCCACGCCGAAGGCAGCATCTGCCTTGCCGCCTCGAACGATGGCGCCGTGGCGGGTCGGATGCGGGATCGGCGCTTCGACTTTCTTGGCGGGCGTGATCGTCATCTCCCACGTGTCGATGATATCGACGTCATAATCGGTTCCGTCCTTCGGCAGGCCGGTGGACCAAATGACGGGTTGGTGTTCGCCGAGATAGATGTAACTGACATCGCCGTCGCGTGCGCCGGAAACGCGGGTCCAGGGCCATTCGCCGAAGGAGGCCATCGGCTCGAGGCCGTTGACCACATCCTGCTCCAGGAGATCGCGCAGGAAGCCGATGCGCTTCCAGGCTTCGCCGCGTAATTCTCCGCCCTTTGCCCACCAGATGAGGTCCTCAGGATGCGAATAGGTTTCGCCATGGCCGGCATAGCCGCCGCGCGTCACCGTGATCCAGAAGCGATGCACCAGCTCTTGCGCCGTCAGGTTGCCCCAGGACTGGATGATATTGCCTTCATATTCCGGTTCGTCGTTGACGACTGGCTTGCCATAGGCTTCGCGCCATTCCTGCGTGCGCTTCACGTCCCAGTTCTGAATGCAGGTATGGGTCACCCACGGCTTGCGATGATCGAAGTTCATCGTCGGCTCGCCATTGTGGATGGACTTCAGATGGCCGTAGGGATCGTTCTCTTCGAGAATGTGGAAATAGCGGTCCCACTGCTGCAGCGGCTTGGTGTCGAGGAGGAAATCATATTCATTCGCAAGCGCCCACCAGACATTGCGATAGGCGGCTAGGCGTGCCGCGAGATAGGCGACATAGCGGAAATCCTGCTCGGCCGACATGTCGGCATAGCCCCAGCGGTCATATGGGTGGAATATGATGATGTCGGCTTCGATGCCGAGATCGCAGAGGGCAGCGACTTGGCTTTCGAAATGGCGGAAGAGAACCGGGTTCGGCCTGTCGAAGTCCTCCTTGCCGTCGGCGCCCTTTTCAAAGCAGGCATGGAGCGGCTCGTTGACGTTATAGGGATAGTCCTTCGGAAAGACGCCCATACGGATCTTGTTGAAGCGGGATTTTTTCAGCGTCTCGAGCGTCTGGGCCTGCATGTCGAGCGGCTGGTGCGTCCAGGCATAGCAGGTGGTGCCGAACGACAGAAAAGGCTTGCCGTCGGCATAGGCGAAATGGAATTTGTTATGGACATGCACGGGGCCGTGGTTGCCCTCGGATGGCCTGGTCGCGACGAAAGAACCGGTCTTGCCATCCAGTTCCGATGTCTTCGAGCGCGTGCGGAACGACCATTCGCCTTCGTTGTCCGGCATGAAGCGAACGCGATAGACGCCGTCGCCATCGTAGAAACCGGGCACGCGGATCTCGCGGCTGTTCTGGCTGAAAACGGCATCGAATGCCACATCGAGATAGGGATTGCCGCCGGAAGGGCCGTTGAAGGCCGCTTCGAACAGCCCCCATTTTTCGACGGACGCGTTGGACATGATGTTCTCCTCGGAAGATGTGTGGCTGGCGCGATCGCTCAGCCCTTGACCGCACCGGAGGTGAGGCCAGAGACGAAGTAGCGCTGGAAGATCAGATAAACGATGGTGGCCGGTAGCACCGTCATGACGATTGCGGCATTCAACTGCCCGTAATCATTGGAAAACTGGCCCTGGAAGGACATGAGCCCGAGCGGCAGCGTCCACATGTGCTGGTCCTGCAGCAGCACGAGCGCCATCGCGAACTCGTTCCACGTCGAGACGAAATCCAGGATCAGCAGTGCCGCAAGGACAGGCAGGCAGACCGGCAGGAAAATTCGGCGGAAGATGGTGAAATGGCTTGCGCCGTCGATGAGGGCCGCCTCCGACAATTCCTTCGGAATGCCCTTGAAGAAGCCGTGAAGGATGAAGACCTGATAGGGCACGCCGAAGGCGATGTAAGGCAGGATCACGCCGGGATACGTGTCGATCAGCCCGAGCGAATTGACCAGCGTAAACAGCGGCGCCAGCATGACCTGAAAGGGGATCATCGTGCCGAAAACGACGAGGAGTAGCAGCAACTTGCTGAACCGCAGCCGGATCTTGGCGAGTGCATAGGCGGCCATCGCCGAGAGGATGAGACCGAGCGGCACCTTGATCACAGTGATGATGGTGCTGTTTAGGAAGGCATTGGCGAAATTGCCGCGCCCCCAGGCGCTCGAATAATTTTCGAAGGCCGGATCGAGCGGCGGCATGAAGGCGCCGGTCGATGTCACGTCTGCCTGCGTTTTCAGCGAGGTGAAGACGATAAAGACGAAAGGGGCAAGCCAGATCGCGGCCACCACCAGCAGCGCGATCCACAGGCCGATCAAAACAGGATCCCGCTTCCGCTTCGCAGGCGTGATTGTCTCGAAGCCATCCGACATGGATGTGGCCGATGCCGCCGTCATTGTTCGGCCTCCTCATGCTTTTGCGTCCAGCGCAGGTAGGGGATGACGACGATGATGGTGATCAGCAGCAGCACAACAGAGATCGCCGCGCCACGGCCGAAATCGAAGATCTGCATGGCCTGCGTGAAGGCCCAGAGCGCCAGCATCTGCGTGGATTGAGCCGGTCCGCCGCCCGTCAGGCCGTAGACGATATCGAAGGCCTTGAGCGACGAGATGAGCGAGAGAACCAGCACGATGGTCAGCGTCGTGCGCAACGCAGGCAAGGTCACGTAGCGGAAGATGTTCCAGCGCCCGGCGCCATCGATGCGGGCAGCTTCGACCAGCGTCTGCGAGACATTCTGCAGGCCCGCAAGGAACAGGACCATGGAGAAGCCGACGGATTGCCAGAGGAAGGCGACGAAGACGGAGTAGAGCGCGATATCCTTGTCGCCGAGCCAGTCCTGAATCCAATCTTGCAGGCCCATCGAGGTCAGAATTTCGGTGAAGAGACCGAAGAACGGATCATACATCCACTTCCACATGGTCGCGACCGCGATCGGGGCGATAATGACAGGCAGATAGAAGATGGCGCGAAAAGTGTTGCGGGCAAAGAGCTTCTGATTGAGGCTCAGCGCCAGCAGCAGGCCGACCATGGGCGGAAAGATCACGCACATGATTGTCCAGATCACCGTGTTGCGGAAGGCGACCCAAAAGACCGGATCCTGCGTGAAGATGTATTGATAGTTCGCCAGACCGACAAAGGGGCGCTGCGGGTCGAGGCCGTTCCATTTCTGGAAGCTCAGCACCACTACGTTCAGCATCGGATAGAGCGCGAAAATCGCGTAGATCAGCATGGCCGGCGCAAGCAGGATCGCTGCCTGAATGCGGGGATCATGGGTTCGATTGCGGAATGACATTCTAATTGCTCCCGGCGGCAGCTGGCGCGTGGGCATACAGACGAGGGAGGCCGCCCATCGCAATTTGCGATGAGCGCGGCGGCCTCCATCAGGGGATCAGCTACGACCGGAGATGAATGTCTGCAGCTGCTTTGCAGCGTCTGCCGGCTGGATGTTGCCGGAGGCAACATCGTTGATGACCCGGAAATATTCGGTGGTCACGTCAAGCGGAAACGCCTGGTCACCATTCATGTAGACCTTGCTGTAGTTTTTGAAGATCTCAAGCCATTTCGCCTCGAGCGGTTTCTGGTCGGTGTACTGGACGTTCTTGTTGACGGAGATCGAGCTGATTTGGCCGACAAGATCCTGCTGCATCTTGGTCGACAGGAAGTAGTCGAGGAACTTCGCAGCAAGATCCGGATTCTTGCTCTTGGTGCTGATGTAGTTGTACTCAGCAAAACCGTAGAGGCGGTTGGTGTTCGTCGGGAACGGCACGACTCCGTAATCGTCGAGATTGACCTTGCTGCCGCTCAGCTGGCTGACCAGCCAGTCGCCTTCGAGCATCATCGCGGCGCGGCCGGCGACGAACAGCGTATAGGACTGCTGGTTGCTGATGCCCATGAAGGGCTTCAGCGTATAATCCTTCGTCCACTTGGCAAATTCGGTAAAGGCTTCGGTCGCGCAGGGTTCCTTGGTCCAGTCGGCCTTCATGGCCATCAGCGCATCATGCTTGTCGGCGCCGCACTTGGTTTCGAGCAGCACGTCCATCAGGCGCATGACGTGCCAGTTGACCGAACCGCCGAAGGTGAAAGCCGGAATGCCGGCCGCCTTGAGTTTTTCTGCATCTGCGAGCAGCTCGTCGTAGGTCTTCGGCTCCTGGGTGATGCCGGCCTTCTGGAAGAGCTTCTTGTTATAATAGATCGCTTCCCCTTTGAAGGTGAAGGGAACGCCATGCTTGCCGCCCGGATAGAGATCGGCAAAAGCGGCGGCCGACGGAAGCAGTTCGTCGTTCCACTTGTACTGGGTGTAGTACTTGTCGAGCGGCAGCGAGAGACCAGCCTTCACATATTCGCCACCAAGGCCGAGCCCAGCCCAGCTGAAATAGATATCCGGCCCTTTGCTGGAGCCAGCGGCAACGCGAAGTGCGGTCTTGTGTTCATCGACGCCGCGCTGAACGATTTCGACATGGGTGCCGGGATTGGCGGCTTCGAAGTCCTTTGTCACCTTCTTCAGCGCGCCGTTTGCCGCGCCATTGTCGAAGTTCAGCGTCCACAGCGTCAGATCTTCCGCGGCAACATTGGTTGCTGAAAAAGCAGCCACCACCATCGCGGCGGCGCCGAACCAATGCGCATATTTGAAGTTGCCAGCCATCTCCCGTCCTCCTCTGAGCAAAGCTGAGGGCGGTTTTGACAAATCGTCGTCAACATGTCAACTGGTATGATGAGCTTATCAGCCGTATCACGTAAAGTGATCCCGAAAGCAGCTTATCACGAGCACGGCCGAAGCCGCGCCGGGATCCATGTGTCCCAAGGCACGATCGCCGAGGCGCGATGACCGGCCTTTTGCTGCAATCATGTCTTTCGTTGCTTCTGCGCCTGCCGCACCCGCTTTGAGACCTACTGCCAGACATTCGGCAAGCGGCAGGCCTTGATCTCGGGCGGCTCGGCAGGCGACAGCGGCGGGCACCCAGGCGTCGACCATGGTCTTTTCACCGACCTCGGCCTTGCCCCTGTCCTGAATGCCCTTGGCGAAGGCCGAAAATATCTCCACCATATCGTCGTCGCTCAGCGAGGCCTTCCCCTTGGAGACGGCACCCGCACGCATGAGCGCCGTCGCATAGAGCGGTCCGGATGAGGCGCCCACCGCATTGAGGAAGGACTTCGCCGCTGTGTTGAAGACCAGTGTCGGATCTGATGTCGATGAATCCAGCTCCAAAACCGCTTTGGCTGCAGCGGCAAAGCCAAGCTCCATAGCGATGCCGTGATCGGCATCGCCGATCACGCCGTCCAATTCGCAGAGACGGTCCTTCTCGCTGGCCATCGCCTCGGCGATCCGCGCGAAAAGCGACTTCAGCTCTTCTGTTCCGATCATGGTCATGACAGCGCCTCGCCGGAACGGAACATGGCGCAATCGCAGGGGTGATCGATGAGCCGCTGCAATTCGTCATCGAGATGCATGAGGGTGATCGAGGCTCCGACCATTTCCAGCGACGTGCAGTAATTGCCGACCAGCGACAGGTGAATGTCGACGCCTGCATCGTCAAGCATCGACTTGACTTTGCGCATCATGATGTAGAGCTCCATGAGCGGCGTCGAGCCGAGTGAATTGACGAGCACGGCAACGCGGTCACCCGGTGCCGGCTTCATTTCGTCGAGGATCTTGCCGACGAGTTCGCTCGTCACCTCGTCCGCCGATCGCATCGGTCCGCGGGCGACACCCGGTTCGCCATGGATACCCATGCCGATTTCCATCTCGTCGACGCCGATTTCGAAATTCGGCTTGCGTGTCTGCGGCAGCGAGCAGGGGGAAAGCGCCACACCCATCGTATAGGTGCGCTCGTTCGCCCAGCGCGCCACACGCTCGACATCGTCGAAAGCGTACATCAGGTCGCAGGCGGCGCCAGCGGCCTTGAAAATGAAGACGTTGCCGGCAACGCCGCGACGGCGCTCCTTCTGATCGGCTGGTGCAGAGGCGATGTCATCCGTCGTCAGCACGGTACGGACCTCGATGTCGTCCATGGCAAGCATTTCCGCCGCCATGTCGAAATTCATGACGTCGCCTGCATAATTGCCATACATGAACAGCACGCCGGTGCCGCCGTCGACTGCCTTGGCGCATTCGATGATCGGATCGGGTGGCGGCGAGGCAAAGACATTGCCGATCGCAGCGGCATCGGCGAGCCCCTTGCCGACGAATCCGAGAAATGACGGCTCGTGCCCGGAGCCGCCGCCAATAACCAGACCCACTTTGCCGGTTCGCGGGCCACGGTTTGCCACGATCGAGCGGGGCGACCCGTCAATAGCGCGCAGGTGACGCGGATGGGCTGCCAAAATGCCGGCCAGCATTTCGTCGACAGCGGCCGCACCTTCATTGATCAGTTTCTTCGTCTTCACGCCGATACTCCCAAATCATTGCGATCGTTGGAACTAACTTGCGCGTCTGCGAATGAAGGTCAATCCATCAAAGCGGCGGAAACTGCCTCATAGGCTGCAAGTGTCAGCCGGGCATTTCCGGGCTGTTTCAAAAGACGAAGTTTCCCCAATTCGATTTCTTGCGAGACGGGTGTGATGTTGACCAAATGGAGTTGCGGTGACATTTCGGCTTTCGTCGTGATGAAGGCGAGCACGGCGGTCTGATCGGACGACAGGCATTCTTGCCACGGGCTGCCGGCAAGACGGGACAAGATGGAGACGGCTTTGAAAAGCGGCCGGGCGTTTCCCGCTACCGACGGCTCATTTTTGCCAGCGATCAGGCCGAAAGAGCCGGTCAGCGCCGAAAGCGTCAGACACTCCAATCCGGCATCGAGGACGCGGGCGGCATAGCCGAGCGCAAAGGCCTCGCCGAAGCGGGCATTGTGCCGCGGATCGCTGTTGGCCATGGCGATGCGTGCGCCATGGGGATTGTCCATGGTCCGGCTACCATAGGGGTTCTGCCGCATCGGTATGGTCGAGGGGCCGATACGGTAAGGCTTGTCACCGTAGATGGCGCGCACCGAGCGTGTGATGAAGGGCAAGGCTTCCAACGTCTGCATGACGCTGAGATCATCTGCCGCGTGCACGATCGGATTGGTGCAATGGGTGATGAAGCCGAGCGTATCGGCGGGCACCCGTTTGCGATTGAGTTCGGTAAAATAGCTTAGCATGCCGCCGCCGATGCGCACATCGGGGAAGGCCGCATGCGCGGCCGCGTAAACGTCTTCGAGAGGCGGGCAGTCTGGCCATTTGCTGCCCGGCGGGGTCGATTGCCGATCGACCGAAGGCGATATGACAATGGCGTCAGGCTTGAAACCGGCATCTCTCATCAGGGTCGCGATTTGCTGTGCTTCGGCAAGCGGAGCAAGGCGGCACGGCAATGCGATTTCCAAAGTCGATCGTCCGGCATGAAGCGCTGCGATGGCCGCAAAGGATTTTAAGGCATCAACGCCATGGCCGGCATCGGGGTCGAAATGAAAGAGCAATTCCTGCGGCGCGATTTCCGCAAGCCGATTACGCGCGGCGAGCGTGGCCTCGGCTTCCTCGGGCGTAACGACGAGCCCGATCGCAGGCATTGTCCCGGACTTTTCTCCCAGATTCAGCGTGATCGGACGCTTGTCCGCAACGGTCGCCGCCGGCGCGATGGTCGGACGCCGCATGTCGCCGATGGCGAGAACGATCCGCTGCCGCATAGGCTCGCCGGCCGGGATGCGATAGGGCCAGGGCAGGGCAAGCGGGCGAACATAGGTCTTGTAGGAAGCGTCCGACCAGTTGCGCTGGTCTTCCATTTCGAACGTGTCGCCCTCCATGCGGCATTCGGCGGTCACGTCGGCGGTTACGCTATGGGTGATTGCCCGCATGTCCTTGAAGGGCTGCCATGGTTCGATGAGGTCGGGGAAATGTGTGCTCTCGCGGGCGCCGTCAACATGTTCCACCAAGACGGGCGTGCCGGCGACGGCGACAATTGGATGCAGTATGCAAAAGCCGCAGCGGTTGGTTTCAAACCCGGTATTCGAGAGCGCCTCGGCTTCGAAGATCAGTGCTTCGTTTGCCTCAGCGACAATCCGCACGCTGATTGTTAGTTCCGTTTTTTCGGGTCCTGCACAGCGCGCGACATAGCTGATGGAAAAGCCGTCTTGACGCTGATCGATCCGCAGGTCGTCGATAGCGGGAGCATAAGTGCCCCAATCGCGATCACGGATCAGATAGGAAACGCCTCGCAGGACTTCCGCGCCGTCATAGCGGATCGTCCGAAGATTGCCATCCTTGAAATCGACCGTGAGTCTACCGGCGGTCAGCCGGACCGGCGCAGCTTCAGTCTCGCGCGTGCCGTAGAGCTGAAACGGATCGATCTCGGTGGTCATTTCAACGTTGCTCCGATATCGACCACGCGCCTGCTGGCGGCGCTCTCATAGGCCGCTTCGACAAGCGCAAAGGTTTTGAGATTGTCCGCGCCGGAGGTGGAAGTCTCGCCGCCATCGGCAAGGCGGTCTGTCCAATGCTGTTGGATCGCAAGGACGCTTTCCTGGATGTTGTGCCACGGACGCGAGGCCCAGGACAGAAGCTGCGGCGAGGCATCCGAGACGGTCGCACCATCAGGGCCGTTGACCTCGAGACGATATCCCTGCGACAGCCGAATGCTACCCTTCGTGCCGTCGAGTTCGATCAGCGTCTCCGGGAATGGCTCGGTGGCAAGCTTGGAGGCATAGCTAACATCGACGATCGATGTCGCGCCATTCTCATGATCGAGCAGGATGGTGGCGACGTCCTCGCCCTTGATCTTCGGATTGACCCGCTTGGTGCGGGCCGTCAGCGAAGCGACGTCGCCGAAGATGAAGCGGGCGATATCGAGCGTATGGATGCCGAGATCCTCGATAATGAACCGTTCGCCTTCGGCGAGATAAGGTTGACCCGAAAACACGTCGTAGCCGGAGCGGAAGGAGAAGCGGCCCCAGAATGGCTCGCCGATCGCGCCCGATTGCAGAGCAGCCTTGACGGCCTGAATGGGTGTCTGCCAGCGAAAATTCTCATGCACCATCAGCGGCACGCCGGCTTCAGCGCAGGCTGCGACCATGGCCTTGGCATCGCTCAACGTCGTTGCGAAGGGTTTCTGGCAGATCGCCGGGATCTTGTAGGATGCAGCCATCTCCACGAGGGCGCGATGGCTTGCCACCGTCGTTGCAATGTCGACGAAATCGAAGCCGCCATCGGCAAACATTGCTGCGGCATCCGCGTAGCGGCGCTCGATGCCGAACTGATCGCCGACGAGCTTCAGCCGCTCCGGGTCGCGGTCGCAGATTGCGACGATATGAGCCCCTTGAACATCTCGCCACGCGTGCATCTGATTGATCGCGAAGAAGCCGCAACCGATCAATGCGCCCTTGAGTTCTGCCATTTCAGCCTGCCTTTGCCATTTGCATGAGAGTGACGCGCTGCTGTAGGCGCCGTTGCGCCTGGTCCACGACGACAGCGATGATGATGACACATCCCTTGATCACCATCTGCCAGAAGGATGAGACACCCATCATGACGAGGCCATCCGAAAGAATGCCGATGACGAAGGCGCCGATGATCGTACCGCCGATCGTGCCGCGCCCGCCCGACATGGAGGTGCCACCGAGCACGGCTGCTGCAATGGCGTTCAGTTCGAAGCTTTCGCCGGTTGCCGGATGCGCCGCCATCAGTTCCGACGAAATGACGATGCCGACGATGGCGGCACAAAGCCCCGAGAACATATAGACGAATATCTTGACCACATCGACACGGATGCCGGACATGCGCGCGGCGCGTTCGTTGCCGCCGACGGCGAAGATGTGCCGGCCGATCGGCGTCGAACGGGCGACATAGGCGGCGGCGAGCGCCAGCACGATCAGGATCCAGATGGAAACCGGAAGGCCAAGCAGACGGCCGGCGCCGAAGACGTCGAAGCCCGTCGTATCATATTCCGGCCGTCCTACAAGGTTCGGGAAGGTCTGCCCGTCGGAAGACAGGAGCGCAAGGCCGCGGGCTATATAAAGCGTTCCGAGCGTGGCGATGAAGGGCGCCACATTGAGCTTGGTGATGAGCAGGCCATTGATGAGCCCGATCAGCAGCCCGACGGCCAGCGTGATCAGAATGATCTCGTAGATGTTGAAGTAGACGGTATAGCCGATCGGCAGTTCGACACCGTTCAGGATGAGGGCGCCCGCCACCATGCCGCAAAGGCCGACGATGGAGCCGACTGAAAGATCGATCCCGCCGGTGATGATCACGAAGGTCATGCCCATGGCGAGAAAGGCGTTGAGCGCGACATGCTTGGACATCAGGATGATGTTGGCGGTCGAGGTGAAGTTCGGCGCGAAAATCGCAAAGAAGATGACGACGGCAAAAAGCGCGATGAAGGTTCTGAGCTTCATCAGCGTCAGGAGAACGGAGCCGTTCGAGCGATTGGTCGCGAAGGTGGAGGACGTATCTGCGGTCATGACGCGAGTTTCCCTGTATGTCCGTGTCCCTTGGCGGATGCCGCGATGATGGCCTCTTCCGTCGCTTCGCTTCTGTCGAGAACGGTCACGAGCTTGCCGTTGCTGAGCACGGCGATGCGGTCTGAAAGTGCCATGACCTCTTCAAGGTCCGATGTTGAAAACAAGATTGCCAGGCCCTTGCCGGCGAGCCTGCGCATGGTACGGAAGACGTCGGCCTTGGCGCCGACATCGATGCCGCGGCTCGGCTCGTCCATCAGAAGCACCTTCGGATCGGTCATCAGCGCCTTGCCGATGACGACCTTCTGCTGGTTGCCGCCGGACATGGAGGTGACCTCGAAATCCGGATTGGGGGCCTTGATCGAGAGATCGCGGATCATGCCGCGAATGGCATTCTTTTCGGCCGCCGGATCGATATGGAAAAGCAGCCGGGCGAAGCGGCCGAGGCTTGCAAGCGTCAAGTTGCCGGCGATGGAGAGGACCTGCACCAATCCTTCGCGCTGCCGATCCTCGGGGATCAATGCAAGGCCGTTCCGGATGCGCCGGGTGGTGTCGCGGGCGCGGATCTCGACTCCGTCGATGTAGATCCGCCCGGTCGAATGCATATGCCGGCCCATCACGCATTCGAAGAATTCGCTGCGTCCGGCACCCATCAGGCCGTAGATGCCGAGGATTTCGCCGGCGCGCACCGACAGCGAGACATGATCGACGGCAAGGCCGCCCGTACGTCGCGGCAGGCTGATCTCCTCAGCACGGAAGGCTTCCTTGCCGATCGTATGGCCTCCGTCCCTGGCAAAGTCCTTGGCATCCGATCCGATCATCGAGCGGACGATCCATTTCGTATCGATATCGCGAACCATGGCCTGGCCGGTGATCTGCCCGTCGCGCAGGACGGTGATGTAATCGCCGATCCGCATCAGCTCTTCCAGCCGGTGCGAGATATAGACGATCGCCACGCCTTGAGCCTTAAGCTCTGCAATGACCTTGAACAGAATGTCGACTTCCGCCGCTGATAGCGCCGATGTCGGCTCGTCCATGATGAGGATGCGGGCATCGAGCGAGATGGCCTTGGCGATCTCGACAAGCTGCTGCTGCCCGATCGGCAGGTCTTCCACCATGGTTTCGGCGCTGATGCCGGCATCGAGCCGATCCAGAAACCCGTTGGCCCTTGCGATCTGCGCCTTGTGATCGATGCCAAAGACGCCGCGGGTGATTTCTCGCGTGGCAAAGATGTTCTCGGCCACTGTCATGTTGGCGAAAAGATTGAGCTCCTGGAAGATCATGCCGATTCCGCGGGCCTGCGCGTCGGCCGGGCTGCTGAAGGAAACTTCCTCGCCCTCGAGCAGGATGCGGCCCGAGGTCGGCCGTTCGACGCCGGCGATAATCTTCATCAGGGTGGATTTGCCGGCACCGTTTTCGCCGACGAGCACGTTGACCGCGCCGCGATGCAGTTCGAGGTTGGCGTGCTTGACGGCAACGATGCCGGAATAAACCTTGGAAACGTCCTCCAAACGCAGGATGATGTCGTTATTTCGCATTTCGCTCATGGTCATTGCCCCAATTTCAGGGCCGAGGGGGTGATCAGCGGAAGCTGACCGGATGCAGGCAGCGGAAACGCACCGGTCACGTTGATCGTCTTTCCGATCAGCCCGTCGCGAGGCAGGGCCGCCAGAAAGGATGAGTTTGCCTTCTCATTGAAGGCTTTGCCGAATTGAGCCCATTCGATCTGGTTCCTGAATTCGTTGAAGTCGAGGAAATCGAGCGCGTCGCGCAGCGCCGTGCCGCGGACCGCCGGGCCGATCTGCACCTTCGCGTCCGCCTTGCCGTCGCCATCCACATCGACGTCGAGGGTTCCGGCGCGGGAGGCTGTGTCGGCAGCAGCGATCTTGCCGCTCAGCTTGACGGCATAGGTCCAGGGCGATGACGCCTGTTTTCGCGGATTTCCGTATTTCGCGCCGGCATCGTCCGGGTTCGATTTTATCGCCTGCAACACCGCCTTGAGGTCGCCCGCGCGTTTGTCGATGTCGGGAAGAACCTGAGACTGCCAGATCGCATCGACCTTTGCCGTGGGATCGAAGGCAGTCTTTGCCGCCGCTGCCGCCTTCTCCTCGGGCGTCGGCGTCTTGATAATCTTGCAGCCGGGCAATGCCGCGGCCAATACAAAGGCCACGAGCGCGCCTCTGATCCTCAACATGCAATGCACCTCGATCTTGCGCGAAAACATTCAGAGAGCGCGGTTCGTCCGCGCTCTCCAAGCTTCCCGGTCCGCCATCAGTTCTTCAGCGCGAAGGTCTCAAGCTTGTTGGCATTATCAGCATTGATGAGGACGCAATCCATCAATTGCTTCTCATCCTTCGGCACCGTCTTGTTCTTGATGTAGGCATCGGCCTGTTCGACCGCCTTCTGAGCCTGGGCATAGGCCGGCTGCATCACGGTCGCCTTGATGCCGCCTGCCTTGATCGAGTCGCGTACATCGTTGGAGCCGTCGAAGCCGACGACGATCACGTCCTTGCGGCCGGCGGCCTGCAGGGCGGCAATCGCGCCCATCGCCATGGTGTCGTTGCCCGAGATCACGCCCTTGATGCCGGGGTTTGCCTGAAGGATTGTCTCCATCTTGGCATAGGCTTCCGTCTGGCTCCAGTTCGCCGACTGCTTGGCGACCAGCTTCAGGTCGGGATAGTCGTCGATGACATCGTGGTAGCCCTGCGAGCGGATGCCGGCATTCGTATCGGCTTCGCGGCCGACGAGCTCGGCATAATTGCCTTTCTCCCCCATCAGCTTGACGAATTCCTGCGCGCCGAGCTGGGCACCCTGATAGTTGTTGGAAACGATCTGGGCGACCGCGATGCCGGTGACGTTGATTTCGCGGTCGATGAGGAAGGAGGGAATGCCCGCATCCTTGGCCTTCTTCAGAGCGGCGACGGTCGCGTCCGCGCCGGCATTGTCGAGGATGATGGCTTTGGCGCCGCGTCCAATGGCCGTGTCGATGACTTCCGATTGCTTGTTGGCATCGTCGTCATGCGTCATGACGAGCGTCTCGTAACCCAGCTCTTTTGCCTTGGCTTCGGCGCCGACGGCCTCTGCCTTGAAGAATGGATTGTCGAAGGCCGGTGTGATGATGGCGATCAGATCGGCCGCAAAAGCCGGCATTGCCGTTCCCAGAGCAAGCGCACCGGTAAAGGCTGCAAGTGTCAGTCTGCGTCTTAGTTTCATGGTCTCCTCCCAGTTATGAAACAGGCCCCGTTCCCGGCGGGGCGGCAAAGGGAGGGCGAGACCCTCCCCGGGGCCGTCGATCAGGTGATGCGACGGATGCTTTCTGCGATCTCCTGCGGCTCGAACACTTTCTTCCAGTCGTCGCGCATGAGGGCAGGGATGCCGAATTCGATCGCCTTGTTGCAGGCATCGGAGAACACGCCATCGACTTCCTTGAAGATGACGGCGCCCAGCACGTTCATGTGGCCCAGCAGGAAGTCGCGGGCGGCCTCGGCCGGAACGCCGCGGGCGACGCATTCATCCATGGCCTGGCGCATGACGACGAGCAGCGAGGCGCAGACGGTTTCGGAAAGACCCGGTTCCAGCATCGCCATCTGCTCGACGGTGACGCGGTGCGAACGCATGACGGGCGCCCAGATGACCTTGGCGATTTCCTCACCGAGAGCATAGGCGCTTTCCGGACCCTGCATCAGCGCCGAAACGATATGCTGCTTGGCAAAGAGGCCGCCGAAATGGTCCTTCTTCGCCTGCATGTCGGTCTCGTCGTTGAAGATCGGCGGGTGGCAGGGATGGGTGACGAAATAGATGAGGTCTTCTCGGCTCGGCAAGTGCCCGGCGAAGGGGGCGGCTGCATCGAGAGCAACGACCATTGTGTCGGGCTTCAGCTTGCCGACGATACCGGCTGCAACCTTGCCGATCGCGGTGTCCGGTACTGCGAGGATCACCACGTCTGCGCCATCCAGCGCGGCATCGACGGGGACGCAATCGATGGAAAGATCATTCTTCAGGCGGGCCTTGCCGGCGTCGCTGACCTCGACATGGCGCACGTCGAAGCGCGAGCCCTTCAGGTTCTTGGCGAGCCGATAGCCCATTTTGCCACCGGCGCCGAAAAGAGCAATTGCAGTCATGTTAGTACCTCGTTCACTTTCAGAGTGTGGTATCGTAAGTGGTATAATGAGTCAATGAGTATGCCAACTGCCTGCCGAAGAATGCACAATTATGATCCTCTGCCGTCGCGGATCTGCGCGAAGTAATCGTCAATGCCGACCTGCCCGCCCTTCAGCGCGATCTGCAGACCGTTGGTAGGCGCGTAGCTGCCATGGGCGGTGCAAAGCGGTGAACCCGGTGTTTGCGGCAATGGGAGAAGTGTCGTCAGGGCCTCGACCCGCAATTCCTTCAGCGCGTGGCTCGACGTGTCACCGCCGGCAATAACGGCGCGGCCGAGATTTTCCTGTTCGATCAGACGTCGCAGGATCGTGCCGAGGGCCTGGCCGAGACGATGGCGTGCGCCGGGAATACGGTCGATATCGCCGCCACGGTCGGCCGAAGGGCCGAGTGCCGTGTGAAGAATGACGCTACGGCCGGCCTTGAGGCTGGCCACGCCCGCGGCCACCGCCGCATCCAGCGCCAGCTCGGCATTTTCGCCAACAAGCACCAATGGATCGAGATCGACGCCGTCAAAACCATAGGCCATGGCACGGCGGATTTGCCGCTCGGTCGTTAGCGATACGCTGCCCGAAACGACCGCCAGGCGATCCACCTTACCCGGAGAAGCGAACTCCGGCTTCTCTCCGATCAGACCTTCGTTGCGCCAGGCATCGAAAAGGGCATATTCGACGCCAGATGAGCCTGCGACGAAGGCGTTGCCCTTGCCTGCAAGACGCCATAGCTGCTGTCCGGCGGCAGCCTGGGTTTCTGGGCCGTCGACATCGAGAAGTAGAATACCTGCCTCTTCCGCGGCCAGCGCATCGATCCGCGCATTGGCATCGGTCGCCCGGATCGTGACGAGGTCGGCTAGGTTGACGGGGAGGGACGTTTGCCTGCCCAAATGGACGGTCAGATCGGCCTCGCCCATCGGCGTGACCGGATGTCGGCTCATGACCGGATGGCGGTCGATGCGGAACACCTGCCCCTGATAGGCGGCAAAGAGATGGCCGAAGGCCGTGTAACGCCTAAGCTGCGGCGCTCCGACGACGACCGGCACGACGGTTTGCTTAAAGAGCGCCTTGCCGATCTCGATCGCCTTGCCGATGTTGCCGATCCCGGGGCTGGAATCGAAAGTGGAGCAGACCTTGTAATGGCATAGGGCCGCATCAAGACTTTTCAGCCATTGGAAGACGGGCGTCAGATGCTCGTCCATCCATTGCGGCGTTTCGCTGCGGCTGGTGCCGGCGATGCCGATGGCGCGGCAATCCTTGAACCGCTCCAGCATGGCCTCGCTCGGAACGCCGAGAAAGAGAGCGGTTGGCACGCCGTTTGAGGCAAGTGCCTCCATGACGTCGGTCGAGCCGGTGAAGTCGTCGCCGTAATAGCTGAGAAGAAGATTGGACATCGCTGGAAGACTGGACATCGCTATTACGCGCCCTTGCCGTCACTGAATTTCGCGATAGAGGCGGCAAGCTCCGGATGATCCCTCGCATAGTCGGCTAGCGGTATGCCGCAAACTGCCGCCTGCCAGGCCTGCTTAATCGCGCGAACGCCCGCGGCTGGTCCGAAGGGGTGGCTGACGATGCCACCGCCGCAGAGGTAGAGAAGATCGGTCGTCCGGCCGGTGCGCTGATAGGTTTCGGGTGCCTGGCCACCCCATTGGCCGGAGCCGGCGACGGGAAGCGGACAGTCAGACGGATCGAAAAGCGGCGTGGTGATTGCCTTGAAGGATTCGACGAAACTGTCGTCCGGCTCCCAATATTTGACCCTGATGCCGTTGATCTGGAACTGGTCGACGCCGAGCAGGCGCCAGAATTGCTGGTATACCTTAAAATCCATGCCTGCGCCGGGATGACGGGTCAGTACGTCCCAGCCGTTGCGGTGCGCATGCAGCACCAGTCCCGAACGCTTGCGCAGGAAGCTCATGCCACCAAAGCCGATGGAGTTGATATTGACGACGGCGCAATTGCCCCCCGCCTTCAGCACGAGATCGTGGTTGCGCATCATCTCGTCTGGATCGGCATGGGAAATGCCGAAGGCATACATCACCTTCTTGCCGGTTTTCTGCTCATGATCGAGGATCAGCGGCATGATGGCCTCGATACGCTCTTTGAGCGGCGAATAGGCTGGGCTCGTCAGCTTCTCGTCGTCCTTGATGAAATCGACGCCGGAGCCGATCAGTTCGCCGACGAGGGCGGCGGTCTCCTTCGGCCGCAGACCGAGTGCTGGCTTGACGATGGTGCCGATGATCGGGCGGCCGCTGACGCCGGTCAGGCGCATGCTACCGGTAACGCCGAATTGCGGACCCGGATGCGCCTCGCGAAAAGCTGCCGGCAGCTTCATGTCGACGATGCGGATGCCGGTCATGCCCTTGATCGAGAAGACGCCGCCGATCGCGATCGTCATCAGCGCCGCAAGATCGGTGCCGATCGCGTCCAGCGGAAAGGCGATATCGACATCGGCGCGATGGATCGGACCGCGGCCTTCGGTGACTTCCGGCCAGGTCGGGCGCTCGGCGTCGGCAAGCGGGCGGATCGCGGTGACCCGCGCGGCGACCCGCGCCTTGAGCTCTTCCGTCTCGCCCGGCACCGCGACGAAAGTGCCGGTCGACTGATCGCTGGCGATCTTGCGGGCCATCGCCTCGATGCTGCCGGGCGTTTCAATACGGTAGGTGATGGTGATGCTCATAAGCGACTGAATGCTCCTCTTACCAACGCTTTTTCGCGTGGCGCAAACTGGTGATCTGGTATAATGAGTATTCCAACTTCTGCAACGATTTTTTTCCCCGTCAGCCGGCAAGCCGTTCCGTACAGGCTTCCACCGCGGCGGGGAAAAATGCATAAGGAGAAAAAGCTTTGGGAAAGCGGGATTCCATGGGTCAGCCGGTCGAGCAAATTGTACGTCGAAAGCTTTCTGACGAGGTATTCGACCGGCTGGAGCGATTGATTACATCGGGAGAGCTCAAGCCTGGCGATGAAATGCCGTCCGAACGCGTCCTGATGGAGCGCTTCGGTGTCGGACGCCCGGCGATCCGTGAGGCCATGCAGGCGCTCGCCAATATGGGACTGGTCAACATTTCCCATGGCGAGCGCGCCAAGGTGCTTCAGCTCACGGCGAAGTCGATCTTCCGGCAGGTCGATCTGACCGCAAAGATCATGCTGTCGCAATCATCCGATTCGCTTGAGCATCTCAAAAGCGCGCGCATCTTTTTCGAGCGCGGAATGGCGCGCGAGGCGGCGGCACGCACAACGGAAAGGGATGTTGCCGATCTTCGCGAGATCATCGAGCGGCAACGCGCCTCTCTCGGGCAGGCGGAAGAATTCATTTCGGCGGATATGCAGTTTCATACGCGCATTGCCCAGATTTCCGGCAATCCGATCTTTGTGGCTGTCAGCGAAGCCATGCTGGCATGGCTGAAAGCCTATCACACGGATATGCTGATCTGGACCGGCAAGGAGAAATTCACGCTGGTCGAACACGAGGAAATCCTCGCGCGTCTGGCGGAGAATGATGCGGACGGAGCCGAACAAGCCATACTCAAGCATCTGGAAAGGTCGCGCGCGCTCTACATAAAATAAGCGGCCTCCGCCTATTTTATTCGGTCCGGATGGTGTCCAATGAAGCGACGCCGTCCTTTTCATCACATTTTATCCTATCATCCGCCAGATGCAGTTGTTGCCGGATGATGAACGCGAGAAATCGGGCAAACTCGGAAATCCCGGTCGGCAATTTCAGATAGAGTTCAGCCAGTCCGGCTATATCCTCGGCCTGTCACTCACGCGAAGCGGCTGTGCTTTCGATATGCATTGCCATTTTCGTGTTGCAAAACAGTTTCATAGCTAGTTCGTCGCACCGTTCCGGTGCAAAGCCCCCCGAAGAACTGAGGATATCAAAACGTGGCTGATGTTTGTACGCAAGGCGTGGACACGGGCTTTGTCGCCCTGGGTTATGCCAAGATTGCAATCCTGGGCGTCGTGCAGGGACTGACCGAGCTTTTGCCGGTCTCCTCCACCGCCCATATGCGCCTGGTGCCGGCTTTGCTCGGCTGGCAGGATCCGGGCTCGGCCTTCTCGGCGGCAATGCAGCTTGCAGCACTTGCCGCCATCGTTTCCTATTTCTGGAGCGACGTTCGTTACGTCACCTTCGGATCGCTCGACGCCATCAGGCAGAGAGATTGGCGTTCGCCTGCAATGCGGCTTGCGATCGCCATCGTGATTGCGACCGTGCCGATCGTCATCGCAGGTCTTCTTCTCGCATCCTCCCTGAATGCCTGCGGGACGTCATTTCGCAGTCTCTGGGTGATCGGCATTGCCTGCGTTGTCATGGGTCTGCTGCTGGCGATCGCGGAACTCTACAGCCGTCACCGGAAAGGAATCGAGCAGATGACGCTTGTAGATGCCCTGTTCGTCGGCATCACGCAGGTCGGTGCGCTGGTTCCGGGCGTCTCGCGTTCGGGGTCTACGCTGACCGGCGCGCTATTCCTGGGCCTCAAGCGCGACGAGGCCGCACGTTTTTCGTTCCTGCTGGGCTTGCCGGCCATTGCGCTTGCAGGTTTGAAGGAGCTCTTCACGCTCTATAAGGCGCATCTTCCGATGGAAGCCTGGTCGGTGCTGATCGTAGGGCTTATTGTCGGCAGCATATCGTCCTTCATCACTATCTGGGGACTGATGAGCTTCCTCGAGCGCTTTTCGACCTGGCCTTTTGTGATCTACCGCATCGTGCTCGGCGTTGTTATCATCTTCGGTGTGCTGACCATGGGCTGGGCCTGAGCTATCCGACTGCAGTGCATGAATGATGGCGCTGCCCCTTGGGGCAGCGTTTTTCGTTTGGGACCATTATCCGAAGACGAGGCCGCCGTCGACGATGAGGTTCTGCCCCGTCACCGCCCGTGCCCAGGGGCTTGCAAAGAAGAGAACCGCATCGGCCGCCTCCTCCGGAGTGGTGACGCGGCGCAGCGGCGTGTTTGCAGCGATAATGTCGAACACGGATTCCGGCGTGGCGCCGCTTGCATCCGTGGTGCGCAGAAGGCCGCCGGATACCATGTTGACTGTGATCCCGAGCGGGCCGAGTTCCGCGGCAGCCGTTCTGGTCAGCGACAGCAGTGCCGCCTTGGCGGCGGTATAGTCGTGATAAGGCACCACCGGGTTCTGGAAGAGGTTGGTGCCGATGGTGATGATCCGGCCAAAACCCGGCTCAGCCATTGCCGGACGCGCTGCCTGTATCAGGTTCAGGGCGCCCTGCAGCGCGGTTTCCAGCTGCATTGCCATCTCGGCCCAGCTCAAGGCATCCAGTTTCGAACGCGCGTCGCCGTTGAAGCTGAAATCGGCCAGCGCATTGTGGACGACGGTCGTCGGCGATCCGAAATGCTGCGTGACATCGGAGACAAGCCGCTTTGTGTCCTCGATATCGCGAATATCGGCCTGGAAGGCTTTGGCATGATCGCCGAGCTGCGCTGCGAGGACTTCTGCCCGCTCGCGGCTTGCGCGATAGTTGATTGCCACCTTCGCGCCTTCACGGGCAAAGGCGGCCGCAATGGCGGCGCCGAGGCCGCGCCCCGCGCCGGAGATGATCACGATCTGATCCCTGAGTAACAGGCTCATGTCTCTACTCCTTGTGTCTGTTCGCCCATAGCGCATGGAAATGCTGCACGGGGCCGTGGCCGCTTCCGACCGCAAGCTGACCCGCGGCGGCAACCGCGGCGGCGAGATAGGCTTTGGCCGATGCGACAGCTTGCGGAAGCGGCAAGCCCTTGGCGATCTCCGCGGCAATCGCGCTGGAGAGCGTGCATCCGGTTCCATGCGTATTCTTCGTCGGCAGCCGCTCAGCCTCGAACCAGGTCAATTGGCCAGCGCTTGCCAGCACATCCGGACTTTCGTCACCTTCAAGATGACCGCCTTTGACCAGGACAGCCGACGGCCCGAGTGTGGCCAGCGCAAGCGCCTGACGCGCCATGTCCTCGCGGCTTGTTGCCTCGGCATCGTGCAATAGTGCCGCTGCCTCGGGCAGGTTCGGCGTTATGACTGTCGCGAGCGGTAGCAATCGCGTCGTCAGCACGTCGACGGCGTCGGCAGCGAGCAGGGCCGCACCGCCCTTGGCGATCATGACAGGATCGAGCACGACAGGCACGCCGGGATGCCGCGCCAGAATGTCGGCAACGGCATCAGCGATCGCGGCGTTTGCGATCATCCCGATCTTGACGGCATCGACGCGGATATCGGCAAAAATCGCCCGAATCTGATCCGCCACGAATTGAGGCGGCACCGGATGGACGCCGGAGACGCCCTTGGTGTTTTGAGCCGTCAGGGCCGTCAGCGCGGCCATTCCATAAACGCCGCGAGCTGAGAAGGCTTTCAGATCGGCCTGGATGCCGGCGCCGCCGGAAGGATCGGAGCCGGCGATGGACAGGACATTGCGGATCATCGGCGGGCCTCCTTGATGGCATTCGCAATGAGGGCTGTCGCCGCTTGCGGGTCTGGGCGGCCGCATATGGCCGAGACCACCGCGAGACCGTCGGCGCCGGCTGAGAAAACATCGGCGGTATGTTCCGCTTTCAGACCGCCGATCGCGACCGATGGAACCGGGCAGAGCCCGACGATCCGGGAAAGGCCATCGATGCCGATCGGCTGCTTGTGATCGGCTTTGGTCGGCGTGGCAAAGACCGGGCCGATGCCAGCGTAATCGACGATATCTGCATCGATTGCGCAGGCGAGGGCCTCCGTTTCCGCCGAGAGGCCAAGGATCATGTCCGGACCGATCATACGGCGGGCATCGGCGGCATCCATATCGTCCTGACCGATATGCAGGCCATCGGCGCCGATGGCGATGGCAGCTTCGACATTGTCGTTGACGATCAGCCGGACATTGGTTCCATGCAGGATCCGCTTGAGGGCACGGCCAGTCTCGATCATGGCTGCAGTCGAAGCATGCTTATCGCGAAGCTGGATGATGGTGGCGCCGCCGGCGACGGCTGCGCACGTCGTCTCCACCATGCCGAGTTCGGCGCACAGCATGGGATCGAGGACGAGATAGAGCGAGAGATCGAAGTCTTTCATGCTACCCATATCCTTGCGTCGCGATCCAGTATTTCCGGGGTAAGACCGGCGAGTGCATCGAGGAAGCGCCAGGAGAAGGAGCCTGGCCCCTCTGCCGCCGCTCCTGCCCGCTCGCCGGCGACCGCGAAGGCGGCAAGCGCCGCGACGGTTGCATCCAGTGGTGCATCCGGCGATGTCGCGGCAAAGGCACCGGCAAGACAGGTGAGAGAGCAGCCGAGCGCCGTCACTTTCGGCATGAGCTGCGAGCCGCCGGCAATGCGCCGCGCCCTCTGCCCGTCGGTCACGAAATCTGCAACGCCGGTTACCGCAACCACGCAGTCATGCTTTTCGGCCAGTTGCCGGGCGGAATCCTCCGCCTGCTCGACGGCATCCCGGCTATCGACACCCTGGCCCCGGCTCGCACCGCCGGCAAGCGCGATGATTTCCGATGCATTGCCGCGAATAATCCCCGGCCGCAGCTCGAGCAATTGCGCGACCGCCTTGCGACGGAATGCAGTCGCGTAGTGAGCGACTGGATCGAGAACCCAAGGCCTGCCGGCATTGTTCGCCGCCCCCGCAGCCTTCAGCATGCCCGCAAGCCAGCCGGACGAGAGCGTGCCGATATTGATCGTCAGCGCGCCGGAGATAGCGGCAAACTCGCCGGCTTCCTCTTCGGCATGCACCATCGCCGGCGATGCGCCGGCGGCGAGCATCACATTGGCCGCGATATTCATGGCGACGAAATTGGTGATGCATTGCACCAGCGGAGGGTTGGTCCGCATCGTGCGAAGCATATGGCCTGCTGTGGTTTGGTCTTGCATATCGCCCCTTTCAGGCGGCGAGACGCATAGGGACGACGTGCTGTGCTTTGCGAGGTCCCGAGCGACTCCCTCCGCCAGCATGATCTGGTTCAGGTTCGAAGGGTGCTTCTCAGCCCGCCGGATAGCGGACGCCCCTGTCTCTCATCTCCTTATCTTTCGCAGACAAAAGCAGCGCTGTCATCATCAAATCACAAAGGCCGTGACGGCGGGCGAGATCAGGTCTGCCCGCTTTCTGCATGATCTATGCAAATAGCGCATAGGTGCAGTGATACCTTGGCTCTGCAAAAGGATGGTCGCTTCGACTATATATTTCTCATCGAAGCGACGAGAGCGCCAAGCACGGCAGCTCAGCTTCGAAAGCCCAAGGAAAGGGGATCATCATGAACGTAGCACGCTCTTTCAATAACTGGCGCAAGTATCGTCAGACGGTCGCCGAACTGGGCCGTATGTCTACGCGCGAACTGCACGATCTGGGTATCGACCGCGGCGAAATCCGCAATGTTGCCCGCGCAGCCATCGCTCGCTAACGGCCGCAACGGCTCCTAATAAAAGCTGCCTTATGCCAGCGCCTGTTCCTTCCCGAGCAGGCGCTTTTGCTTTGCGTCCGTAGTCGCCTGCTCTTGCAGTGCATGCCGAAGATTGCATCGGTTCAGCTATCTGCTTTTCGCATGGCGCATAACTGCCTTGCAAAGAAGTGCCTATGAACTGAGCAAAAGACTGATACCTTTCTCCCACCGAAGCGATGCATCTCCTCCCGCATCCTTTGCTTGGCAGACGTCCTTCTCCTCCCAGAGACGACTGCAGGAACAATGGAACTCCTCCTCCCATCCGTTGTTCAGTTCTTGTAGAAAGCCTGCCGCACCTCCTCCCGCGGCAGGCTTTTTCATTTTCATCGAATGCCGCGCCCAGCAGCGAGGCGTTGAAGAGTGCGCAATTCCCTCTCGCAAAAATGAACGGCCGCCACTATGTGCGACCTATGTAGCGCGCTACATCGAAGATCGCCCCAACTTGAACCCCGAAAAAGGAGGATGCCATGACCGGTTCTGCCGAATACACGCCGCCGAAAATCTGGACCTGGAACAAGGCCAATGGCGGCCAGTTCGCCAACATCAACCGTCCGATCGCCGGGCCGACCCATGAAAAGGAATTGCCGATCGGCCGCCATCCCCTCCAGCTCTATTCGCTTGGAACGCCGAACGGCGTGAAGGTCACCATCATGCTGGAAGAGCTGCTGGCGCTCGGCCATAGCGGCGCCGAATATGATGCCTGGCTGATCAGGATCGGCGAGGGCGATCAGTTCGGCAGCGGCTTTGTCGACGTCAATCCGAATTCGAAGATCCCGGCTCTCCTTGACCGGAGCGGCCCGAAGCCGGTCCGCGTTTTCGAATCGGCATCGATCCTAGTGTATCTCGCTGAGAAATTCGGCGCCTTTCTGCCGAGCGACCAGCCGGCTCGTGCCGAATGCCTCTCCTGGCTGTTCTGGCAGATGGGCAGCGCTCCCTATCTCGGCGGTGGCTTCGGTCATTTCTACGCATATGCTCCGACGAAGATCGAATATGCGATCGATCGTTTCGCCATGGAGGTAAAGCGCCAGCTCGACGTGCTCGACCGCCGTCTGGCCGAAAGCGAATATATCGCCGGCGACGACTACACGATCGCCGATATCGCAATTTGGCCGTGGTACGGCGGTCTTGCCAAGGGCTGGCAGTATGGCGCGGCCGAATTTCTGCAGGTGCAGGACTATAAGAACGTGCAGCGCTGGGCCGAGCAGGTCTATTCGCGTCCGGCCGTCAAGCGCGGCCGCATGGTCAACCGCATGTCGGGCGATCCCTCCGAGCAGCTGCGCGAACGCCACGATGCAAGCGACTTCGATACGAAGACGCAGGATAAACTCGAAGCTGCCGGCTGATTCCGGCAACTCCACTTTTCGTAGCAATGAGCTCGCGGCCCTTCGGACCGCGAGTTTTTTTGCGCTTGCGGCCGGTGTTGCTGGCCTTGGCAAGTCAGCCTCGCTCCACCTTGAAAAGCGTAATGTTCGGTTGCCGAAGCCCCCCGGCATAGAACGCGGCGCGATCCTGCGAAGCGTTTCGACTTTAGTGAAAGAGGAATGCTTCTACATGCAGCAAATCGCTGGCAACGGTGCCTTGGATAGAAACCTGACAGCGGGCGCATCGTCGCAGCAGCGGGATGAGGACAGGCTGGCGCTCCTGAAGTGCTTGATCTCGGGTGGCGACGAACGCTTGGATTGCGATGCTGCCAGCGGTCTCAATATGTATGGCTATGGCCCATCGCCTCGGCCGCGCGACCTTGCCTTCGGTTCATCCACGGCCTCGACCATTTCTGCGGCGGCTTTTGCCGAAGTCGAGTCTTATTACATGGGCTTGATGCGCGAGATCGCAACCGGCTCGGCTGCAGCGATCTATGGGCGCGAAATCGGGCGCATCCGCGACGATCTGCTGCGTCTGCTCGGCCTCAACCAAAGATCCGAACCGCGCGTCGATGCGATCCTTGCCACATCAGGCACGGACATCCATCTTTTTGCCGCCTCGCTTCTGGCCCGCGAGGGCGATCGCGATCTGATGACCATCACGCTGATGGGCAACGAGACGGGCAGCGGTGTCATGACCGCGTCGGCCGGCCGGCATTTCATGAGCCGCGTCAGCAGCGAACGGGCCGTCGTCAAGGGCGAGGAATTGCGGCCGGGTGACGCTACGCGCAACGCCACCATTGCAGTGCGCAACAAGGATGGTTCCCTTCGCGCCGAGGGCGAGGTTGAAGACGAGTTGCGTGGCCTGATCGAGCTTGCCCGCGCCGCCGGCCTCAGATGCCTGCTCGTGGTTACGGATGTGTCGAAGACCAGCTTACTGGCACCGAGCCTGGAGACCGTTCTACGTTTGAAAGCGCGGTTCGAAGCCGTGCTGGATATCATGATCGATGCCTGTCAGTTTCGCCTGTCGGCGGCAACGATCCGCGCCTATCTCGCGCAGGGCTTCATGGTCGCGGTCACAGGTTCGAAATTCCTTGCCGGGCCGATTTTCAGCGGTGCGCTTCTCTGCCCGCCGCAAATGTCGGAACGCTTCAAGTCCCGCACGCTGCCGGCCGCACTTGCCGACTATTGCGGGAAGGCGGAATGGCCGGAAGGCTGGGTCGCCCGCGAAGTTCTGCCGGAACGTGCCAATTTCGGGCTGCTGCTGCGCTGGAAGGCGGCGCTGTTCGAGCTCGAACGCTTCGCCGGTATCCCCGAGGATCGCATAATTGCGGTCCTCTCCGCCTTTGCCAGGGCAGTGGCTGAGCGCCTTTCCGGCGATCCAGCCTTCGAGCAACTGGAAAGCCGGCCCTTGGATCGGCGTGCGCTGTGGGGCGCGTCGGCGGCTGTTCGCTGGGATGAGATCGCCTCAATCTTCTCGTTCTACCTGCGCAATAGCACCGATGGCGCCATGCTGACGGCGGCTGAAATGGCGACCGTCTACAAGGATTTGGCCATCGAGAATGATGACGTTGCCTCGGTACGCCTCGGTCAGCCGGTTCGCTGTGCCGATTTTGGCGACATACCTGCCAGCGCCCTTAGAATCTGCCTGAGCGCGCCGCTGATCGTGGCGGCCTGCAAGGGCGAAGAGGCGCTTGCGACGCTCATCACGCAGGCGATGCTGGTTCTGGATCGTACCGCCGAAGTGGCGAGCCGGCAAAGGGACGTGTCCAACGCGCGGGAGATACGCCGCAGCGCGTAATTGCCGCCGCATAATTCCTTAGATCGGGATCGATTTAAGGATAAAATCATGCCGCAGCTTATCGCGCTACTGCGATTTATGAGCCCCGGCGTTCGTCGCCGTCAAAGCCGGCGAAGTCGCCCCTGACGATGCCGTGCCGCTGCAGCTTGTCGTAGAAGGTCTTTCTGGGAATGCCAAGCGCCTCGATCGTGCGGCGGACATCGCCATTATTCTGTGACAGCGTCTCGCGGATGAGTTCGGCTTCGTAACGCTCCACCCGGGCGGGCAGCGGCAATCTGGTATCCGTCATCGGCATTTCATTGGGTTTGGATGCCGCTGCCGTTTCGAGGCCAAGCACGAAGCGTTCGGCAAAATGCGAAAGCTCCCGAACGTTTCCCGGCCAATCGTGCTGTTGCAGATGACGGCTCACAGCCACGGAAATGGCAGGGACTTCACGCTTGAACCGGTTCGCGGCCCGTTCGGCGAAATAACCGAAGAGCAGGGGGATGTCGTCGCGACGTTCACGCAGGGGCGGGATGGAAAGAGTGACGACGTTGAGTCGATAATAGAGGTCCTCGCGAAAATCGCCGCGCTGGCCTGGATCGCCAAGATCGACCTTCGCCGCCGCCACGACGCGCAGATCGACGGGGCGGACCTCGTTCGTACCAAGGGGGGTCACCTCGCGCATCTCGAGCACGCGCAGCATCTGCACCTGAATGGCCGGAGGCATGCTTTCGATCTCGTCCAGGAAAAGCGTGCCGGAGCTTGAGTGCTCGATCCGCCCGACGCGTTTCTTCTGTGCGCCCGTGAAGGCGCCCGGTTCGTGACCGAAGAGCTCGCTTTCGATGACGGTTTCGGGCAGGGCGCCGCAGTTTAGCGCAACGAAATTGCCCTTGGCGCGGCGGCTCCAGCGATGCAGCAGGCTTGCCACCACTTCCTTGCCGCTGCCCGTTTCGCCGGTCACTAGCACATCGACGTCGGTATCGGCGATCTGTCGCAGCGTATGGCGTAGCCGCTCGATGGCGGGGGTCTGGCCGATCAGAGGGAGATCGCCCTGAGCCTGCTCGGCTGCCTGCCGCAGCGCGCGGTTTTCCAGCACAAGCCGCCGCTTTTCCGCCGCGCGGCGCACGCTTTGCACCAGCCGGTCCGTGGCAAAGGGCTTTGCGATGAAATCATAAACGCCATTCTGGATTGCCTGCACCGCCATCGGTATATCGCCATGACCGGTCATCAGGATGACAGGCAGATCGGCATCGAACGTCTTGATATGGGCGAAAAGCCGCTGTCCATCCATCTGCGGCATCCTGATGTCGGAGACGACGACACCGGCAAAGCCGGCATGTAGGGCACTGAGAGCATCTGCTGCCGTCGGGAAGGCCGAGACTGCGAAGCCCGCGAGTTCGAGCGTCTGCTTCGTCGCCTTCAGCAGATCCTTGTCGTCGTCGATGAGGAAGACGGGCGAGCTCTCGTTCATGGTATGGCCTTGCGCAGATGGATGGTGAAGCGGGTGCCGCTGCCGTTGCTCTCGACGTCGATCCGGCCGCCGTAGTCGACGACGATATCCTTCGAAATGACGAGGCCGAGGCCGAGGCCCTTTTCCTTTGAGGTATTGAACGGTGTAAACAGCTGGTCGAGGATTGCTGCGGGAATGCCAGGCCCGTTGTCCGAGACCACGATCTCGACTTCCTCCGAAGTCTCGCGCACCGATACTTCGACTTTGGCCTGTTTACGGCCCTCCAGGGCTTCCAGAGCGTTTTGGAACAGGTTGATCAGCACCTGCTCCAGCCGGATGCGCGTGCCGATGACGCTGAGCCCCATCGGTGGCAATTCGATCTTCAAGGCATCCAATCGGCCGGCAAATCGACTTCTGAGAAGGATGACGGTTCCCTCGATCACGCTTCTCAGGTCCACCGGTTCCGGCGCGGTCCGCCCCTTGCGGGCAAAGGCCTTCAGTTCTTCGGTGATGGTGCCGATACGCTCCGTCAGTGCCGCGATCGCGGACAGGTTCTCCTTGACCGGCTCCGTCTGCTGTCTGTCGAGAAAAATATGCGCGTTCTCGGCATAGGCGCGGATCGTCGCCACCGGCTGGTTGATCTCATGGGCGACGCCGGCTGCGACCTGGCCGAGAATGGCGAGGCGATTGGCCTGTACGAGATCCTGCTGCACGCCCTGCAGCTTGGCTTCGGTCGCCCGATGGTCCGCTATCTCCGCTTCCAGGCGGTCGCGCGCCAGGCTGAGATCCTCCGTGCGCTCCAGAACACGGCGCTCGAGTTCCTCGCGCGCGATCCTGCTGACGGCGATCTGCATGACGGCGACGTCCCGGCGACGCAGCAGAAAGGCGGCAAAGGCCAGAATCGGCAACAGGACGGTCAAGGTGAGAAAGCGCATCTCGCGCACCGAAGATGCGATCGCCTGATCTGTCGGGATCAGATAACCGAGCTGCCATGGCGTCGAGGGGATTGGCGTCGTCAGGCGCAAATATTCTGCAGCACTGCTCCCCGGCAGGACGGCGCGTACGATGGTCGCATCCGGACCTACGGTCTCCGGATGGCTGATCGGCAGGGGCGACAGCGGTGCTGCGCCGAACTGCAGGCTCTTTCGAATGGCAGCAGCCTCTTCACGCGAAAATGGCGTCGTCGTCATGAAGCGCCATGAGGGCAGGCTGGTGATGAGGACGACGCCGCGTTCATCGGTCACGTATGCCGGGCGGCCGGTCTCGCTCCAATCGGCCTCGAGCTGATCGAACTCCATCTTGACGACGACGACGCCCAAGGCGGAACCGGCCGCGCCGACGCGGCGGGAAATATAAAGACCCGGGCGATTGCTGACCGTGCCGAGCGCGTAATGCTCGGCGGTTCCGGCTTCCATCGCCTTGCTGAAGTAATCGCGGAAGGAATAGTCGTTGCCGACGAAACTCAAGGGCTCGCGCCAATTGCTCGATGCCATCGCAACGCCATCCTTGCCGGTGACATAGAGGACGGAGGCGCTGGTTCCCGAAACCAGGCTTTCCAGCTTGCGGTCGAGGGCAACGACGTTATCGGCGTGTTGGTTGGTGAGCGCATCGCGCACCTGCTGATCGTCGGCCAGCAGCAGCGGCAGGGCGCGGGGCCGCTCAAGGACTGCCCTCAAAAGCGCGACCTTCAGGTTCGCATCCGTGTGTCCCTGCCTCTGCAGCATCTGTATTGCCGACAGGCGGCCGTAGACGCTCGCCCCGTAGAGGCCGGCGGCAAGAATGGCCGCGCTCAGAAAAGCGAAAACGAACCAGACGCGGCGGGAGCGCCGACCCAGTTGCTCAGGCGTCAAAAGTCGTTCGTTGGCCGGGCGCTGCAGCATGGCCATATTGTGCATGATTTCGCGCTCATAGCAAATCGATCTGTGCGGATCTTCGCACATTCTGACGTTCAACATTCTGTAATTGATCTCGAAGCACAGCAAAAACAATAGGTTATTTTGAGTTATCTGTTTGGCACACGCATTGCAGAGGGAGACGGAACAGTCGGAGGCTGTTGAATTCTAGTCGTCGCCCGGAGGGCCGAGAGATCGGTTGGGCTTAACGGAGGACATCATGATTGCTCCCATCGCTGCCGCCGAAACGCGCGGCAAACTTCCCTTCTACCGGCACCTTTACGTGCAGGTTCTCACCGCCATCGCTGCCGGCATCCTGCTTGGCCATTACTACCCGCAACTCGGCGCTTCGCTGCAGCCGCTTGGCGATGCCTTCATCAAGCTGGTGCGCATGGTCATCGCGCCCGTCATCTTCCTGACGGTCACCACCGGTATTGCCGGCATGTCGGATCTGAAGAAGTTCGGCCGCGTCGTCGGCAAGGCGTTCGTCTACTTCCTTACCTTCTCCACCCTGGCGCTGATCGTCGGTCTGATCATCTCCAACGTCGTGCAGCCGGGCGCCGGCATGCACATCAATCCGGCGACGCTGGATACGAAGGCCGTCACCAATTACGCCGCGCAGGCCCATGATGCCTCGGTCGTCGGCTTCCTGATGAACATCATTCCGGATACGATCGTCGGAGCCTTCGCCAAGGGCGACATCCTCCAGGTGCTGTTCTTCTCGGTCGTCTTCGGTATCGCGCTCGGCGCCGCCGGCGAACGCGGTCGTCCGGTCGCCGACTTTCTGCAGGCGCTGACCACCCCCATCTTCCGCATGGTTGCGCTGCTGATGAAGTTCGCGCCGATCGGCGCCTTCGGCGCGATGGCCTTCACCATCGGCAAGTATGGCATCGGTACGATCGCCAATCTGGCTTTCCTGATCGGCACCTTCTATGCGACGTCGCTGCTGTTCGTGCTCGTCGTGCTCGGCGCGGTTGCGCGCTACAACGGCTTCTCGATCCTGGCACTGATCCGTTACATCAAGGAGGAGCTGCTGCTCGTGCTCGGTACGTCTTCTTCCGAGGCGGCGCTGCCTGGCTTGATGAACAAGATGGAACGTGCTGGCTGCAAGCGCTCCGTCGTCGGCCTCGTCATTCCGACGGGTTACTCCTTCAACCTCGACGGCACGAATATCTACATGACGCTGGCGGCGCTCTTCATTGCGCAAGCGACCGATACGCCGCTGTCGCTCACTGACCAGATCCTGCTGCTGCTGGTCGCCATGCTGAGCTCCAAGGGCGCTGCCGGCATCACGGGCGCAGGCTTCATCACGCTTGCCGCGACCCTTGCCGTCGTTCCCTCGGTTCCGATCGCCGGCATGGCGCTGATCCTCGGCATTGATCGCTTCATGTCGGAGTGCCGCGCCCTGACGAACTTCGTCGGCAATGCTGTTGCCACGATCGTCGTCGCCCGCTGGGAAAACGAACTCGATCAGACCAAGTTTGCCGCCGCCATGGCGGGGCAGCTGAGCGAGGAAATCGACGTGCCTGCATTGCAGGCCGCCGAGTAGGTTTGCCCCTATCCGCAACTACGGAACGGTCCTCCTGCGGGGCCGTTTTCAGTTTCCGTGCCCGTCCGGTCACAGTTTTGTTTATCGCTGCGAATGCAACCCCTCCGCACACCGTCATCAACAGTGGCCTTCATAAAACTGTCACCGCAACAGCTCACAGCATCTTAATGAAAGTTGGGAAGCATGGCGCTGCCGCGGGCAGAACAGGAGGGCATGTGTGAGGGATGATTTTGTGATCACATGCCGGCCGGCCTTGAGACGAGTATGCCTTTGCCGAACGTGTTGCGGGTAGTCGCGGGCCATGGCGTCTTCAATCTCAGCGCAGCAAAAGATCCTGAAGCGTTCGGAGAGTTTTCTGTCCGAGCTTGCCGCTCATGCCGATGCTCTGCTCCACGGCCGCGTCTGCGAACAATATGCCGCCATCTGCTATAGAAAAGGCATCGGACAGGACGATGCCGAGGTTCTCGTCGTCACGAGCCGGGAAAGCGGTCGCTGGGTCGTTCCCAAGGGTTGGCCGATCAAAGGCAAGAAGCCGCATGAAGTCGCTGCCATAGAGGCCTATGAGGAAGCCGGCGTACGCGGCAAGGTGAAGAAGAAGCCCTTCGGCTACTTTACCTATCTGAAGCACCTTGCCGACGGCAGTCACGTTCCCTGTATCGTCGGACTGCATTTGCTGGAGGTCGATCAGATTTTGCAGGATTTTCCGGAGCGGGGCCAGCGCCGAACCGAATGGGTCTCCTTCATCGAGGCCGCCAATCGCGTACGCGAACCGGAACTCAAAGGGCTTCTGCTTGCAGCCGAGCGGAAGATACGCAAGGCAAAAGGCAAGAGGTGAGCATCCCGCGAATCGCCGTCGTCGCCCCGCATCCGCCACGCACTGGTGGAGGAAAAGGCCGCTCAAATAAGCCTGCAGCGAACGGCCCGCATCTTCGTAACCAGGGCCGCCGGGATGATCACTTAGTTTTAACAGGCGTAACGAGCCGCGAGCTGGGGGATTGGCTGCCATGCGCTTCTGCGCTTGCCCTTGCCGCATCGATGCCTATATTGACCCAGCGTTCGACCGCGTCTGTTTAGGTCGATATGCCTCCTGGCTGCAATAGCTGCCTTCACCCGGCAACGAGCTGGCCGGCGGACTTTGGAAGGAGAAATTTCATGTCCATTACTGCGAATAATATCGATAGTTCAAAAGCTTCTACCGTCCCGCATGGTGAGATTGCTGCCGCCGTGCGACAGGCGCGGGAAGCCATCGGCTACACGATCGACGATCTGTCGGAAACCTGTGGTCTCACCAGCGAGGAAATCGTTGAAATTGAGGCAGGCGCAGAGGCCGATCCGGCAAAGCTTCGCCGTATTGCCACCGCATTGCAGGTTCCGCCCTCGACTTTTTTCATCATGTGAACAAGCGGCGCACTTCGGTGCGCCCCTTCAATTTGCGCTGGAACACAGTGCATGGCATCAGCATCCCGGTAATAGCGCTTGAAGCGTTCCTCCCATATCCGGGATGCCCATTTCCCCGTACCGTCTGGTTGTCCCGTTCGAGGTGATGTCGCCGCTGCACGCGATGTGCCGTTCATCCGATAGGGATGTCCTTTATGGAGTATTCGGCTAGAGCCGGACGATTTTAAGTCTGTTCAACCTGAAATCTGAAATCGCTCTGCAATCAACAAAGCCGGCATGATGGTGTCGTTCGGAAACAGATCACACTTTTCGACATCCGGCGGATGCCTTTGAAGGCAGCCCGCTTTCGCAGGCCCATCTCATTGCGAGATGCACGTCCTGCCGCGCCGTTTCGTATTTCAGGCATTATTTTGTTACCCAACATTTCCGGTGGCGGGAATTTTGTAAACCAACGTTTCCAAGCCGGGAATTTCCGTATTGGTGCCGCAAAACCCTTCTTTTCAGGGAAATGATAGTTTGTATAAGGATTGAAAGAACGGAATGAAGCCTATGAACGCCAACGCTGCTCCCGACATTCTGATAGTCGATGACGATCACGAGATACGCTCTCTGCTGAGCCGGTATCTCGAGGAGCAGGGCTTCCGTGTAGCGACGGCAAGCGATCTGCGCGGCTGCAACGACGCGCTCAACCGCCGGCATCCCGACCTGCTGGTGCTGGACGTCATGCTTCCCGATGGGTCGGGCCTCGACCTCTGCCGTGACCTGCGCAACCGCCGTCCCCGCGTCCCGGTCATCTTGCTGACCGCCTTAAAGGAGGATATTGACCGCATTCTCGGTTTGGAGATCGGCGCCGACGATTATCTCGGCAAGCCGTTCAATCCGCGCGAGCTGGCCGCACGCATTCGTGCCGTCCTGCGCCGTACGAACGACGATCTTTCGTCGGAGCCGGAGCATAGGCGCTTTCAGTTCGCCGATATGATGCTTGATCCGCAACTTCGCCGCGTCAGCAGGGACAATGGCGAGGTCATCTCCTTGACGGGCGCGGAATTCGATCTTCTCAAGGCGTTCCTGGAACGCGCGGGGCGGCTGTTGTCCCGCGATCAGTTGCTCGATCTGACGCAGGGACGCGACCGCGATCCGGCCGATCGCTCGATCGACGTCCTGATGAGCCGGTTGCGCCGCAAGCTCGGGGAAACGGTGGAAGAACCAATCTTCCGGACGATCCGCAACGGAGGCTATCAGCTCGTCGTTCCGGTAACGGCTATCAAGGGCGATTCATGAGGTCGCTCGGCGCGCGTTTGGCTCTGCTTTTGATGACCGCCATCGTGCTGGTCGTCATTTCCTCGTCCTTTGTCGCAAGTCTCGTCATGCGCGGACCACGGCCGGACATGACCGTCGAGCGCATGGCTAGACAGCTTTCCATTCTGGCGACCTTTGCGGAGAAGGATAGGACAGCGGCGGCGGCAGCTGGATTGGTCGTCAGACCCATGCCGGCCGTAGGTCAGCGCGACCAGGAGCTCTCGCGCTTTCTCATGGAAGCGCTGCTTCGAATTGCCGGCATGCGCGAAGCGATCATATTGCGTCAATCGACCGGCGAGATGATCGCCTCCCTGAAGCTCTCCGACGGCAACTGGCTGATCATGCCGATGCCCGAGCACGGTCCGCCGCCGGACGGCTGGAAGATTCTTGTGGGGTGGCTCGGCCTCATCATTATCGGCAGCGTGCTGGTTTCGATCTTTGCCGCGTCGAAAATCATGAAGCCGCTGCGTCTGCTGGAGGAAGCGGTCGCTGCGGTCAATCCCGACGGCACGCTGCCGCATATACCGGAGACCGGCCCGGGTGAGATCCGCGCGACTGCCCAGGCCCTCAACGGCCTGTCGGCCAGGGTGAAAGCCGCCACGGAAAGCCGCATGCGGCTTGTCGCCGCCGCCGGTCACGATCTGCGGACACCGATGACGCGGATGCGCCTGCGTGCGGAATTCATCCGGGACGACAAGGAACGGCACAAGTGGTTTTCCGATCTCGAGGAGCTCGACAGGATTGCCGACAGCGCCATAGGGCTGGTTCGGGAGGAGATTTCCAATGATAGTCTGGAAAAGGTCAGGCTCGACAGGATCGTCGAGGATGTGGTCACCGAGCTGAAGGCGATCGACATGAACGTCAGGGCCGGCGACATGGAACAGACGACGATCTGCGCGGGTCCGCTGGCCGTCACGAGGGCGCTGCGCAACCTTCTCATCAATGCTGCGACACATGGCCAGTCGGCAACCGTGACGGTGACGCATCTCGGCAACAGGGCCGTTGTGCGGATTGTCGATACGGGTCCGGGCATTCCGGAGGATCGGCTGAACCAGGTGTTCGAACCCTTCTTCCGAATCGACATGGCAAGGCAGAAATCCTTCCCCGGCGCCGGCCTAGGCATGGCCATCGCGCGCGAAATCGTTACCCGGTTCGAGGGTGAGATCACGGTACGCAACCGTCAACCCCGGGGCCTGGAGCAGGTCGTGTCATTCAAGAGCGCCGACGCCAGGGTTGCAGGCTGATACAAACAGAACAGGCCAACAAACTCATCGTTCGAACATAAACCTGCTTCGCTTGAGAAAGGGGCCGGTCCACGCCGGTTTTCGCCCATGTAGGCTTTACTTGCCTGAAGTATTCAAAAATTCTAGAAATGACGATGCTTATGATAATATTAAAGAATTTTCTAAATAACGCTCCTGCGAAGGGAAAAACCGAGACACTAAATTTCGTCAAAATGCCTTGTTTCAGCAATCTTCAGAAATGTTCCGGGCACCAACTGATGTAAAATTACAGTCGATCAGCAGCGTGACTCGAGCAGGCTTTGATCGCCCCGCATACCCGGCTTCGCCATGACGCCCCCAACACGAATGGTGAAGCCGGATTGCTTTCCGGCCCCGGCCTTGGATTTTTCCCGGAAATATCAGCCTGTTGAGAATGCCCCATCGGATCAGGCTGCGAGGCATTGCGGGCGGGTAGCCGAAGGTCAGGCCGATTACGCGGGAACAGGTGAACGCCAAAATGATCGAATTCGTCGAATAGATCAGTGTGAAGCTGGACTCAAATGATTGAAGGTAAAGCTCAAAGCCGAGCGCGGTCGCAATGCCGAAAGCACCACCCAGCAGATACACGAGTACGGTTTCGGTCAGGAAGCGCTGGAGAATGCTTGCGCTGACAACCACGTGACAGGCGCCAGAGGAGCGGCAGACAGCAAGTGCCCAGGCCCGATGCTTTGCCGTGATCGAGTTTTGGCGGGCGCGGGAATTGGGTCATTGGCACGTTTGGGACTGACGGTTATCGGGACCTTATGTTCCACGGTGTTCGGATGAGATTATTTAGCCGTGCTCGGGTGCGGGCCTGTATCGGCATCGATAACGGCGGGAATCGATACGTCGACCAGGCCATCCCAGCCGCCGCCCAGTGCCTTATTGAGCGCGATATAGTCGGTGGCTATCGAAGCCCGGCTTTCAATGACGGATTCTTCGGCGCTGTAGAGCGAACGCTCGGCATCGAGCACATCGAGAAAACCGGTGGCGCCGGCCTTGTTAAGTGTGCGCGAAAGATCGGAAGCGCGGCGATAGGAGCTGCTGGACGAGGCGAGCTTGACATATTTCAAACGCTCCTGGGTAAGCGACACCACGGCGTTCTCGACATCCTCCATGGCCGATAGGACGGCCGATTGATAAGCGATGAAGTACTGATCACGCTCGGCCTTGGCGACGTCGACTGCGGCCTTGAGCTGGCCCCCCTGAAAGAGCGGCACCGTCAGTGACGGACCGAGCGACCAGCCGATGGACGACGTCTTGGCGAGATCACCGATGCTGGCGGCCGACGATGTGATGTCGCCCGTCAGGGAGATGGAGGGATAACGATTGGCCTCCGCCTGACCGATCTTCGCGGTGTACTGCGCAAGCTGCCGCTCCGCGAGACGCACATCCGGGCGCGATGTGAGGATATCGGCGGGAATGCCGATCGCAACGTTCATCTTCGGGCTTGGGATCGAACCTCCCGTCTTGAGCCTTTCTTCCAAAGTTGCAGGCGGCTTGCCCAGCAGCACGCTCAGGCGGTGAACCGCTTCGGCATAGGAGATTTCGTAGGCTGGAATGTCGGATTCCGTGCTGCTGGCCTGCGCGTCGGCTTTGGCTGTATCGACCGCAGTGGCGCTGCCTGCCTGATATTCGGCATGCGTAAGCGCCGCGCTCTTGCGCTGCGATATCGCGGTGCGCCTGGCCAGATCGCGCAACGCCTGATATTCGCGTGCCTGGACATAGTAGGAGGCGACATCGCCGATCAAGGTCAGCATGGTGTCGCGGAGCTGCTCGTCCGCGGCATCGACGCCATATTTTGCCGCTTCGGCGGCGCGTTTGTTGCCCCCGAAGAGATCCATCTCCCAGCTCGCGTCGAAACCTCCCGCATATAGCGTGGAAAACGTCGCGTCCGCCGTACCGCTCTCCGCGGCGGAGGTGCGCGTGCGCGTGGCCGAACCGGTTCCCTCGACGGTCGGCAGCAGTGCCCCTTTCTGCTCCCGGTAGGTGGCACGCGCCTGGCGGATTTTCGCCTTGGCCGTCGCCACGTCAAGATTGTCGGCGATGGCCTCCTCGATCAACGCATTGAGGGTGGGGTCCTTGAGTTGCTTCCACCATTGAGACAGTTGCGGGACCTTGCGCGGTTCGGTCGCGCCCTTGTCGCCCCAATGCGATGGCATCGGGAGGCCGGGTGCGCGGTAGTCCGACCCGACGACGCAGCTTGTCAACGTTCCGGCGAGCACGGCGGCAATGATGATATTTGATGGCTTTGTGTTTGAACGCGAACAAGTCGGCAAGATTTCTATCCCTGTCTTATTGATTTTGAGCGTTGGCCTTATGGAGCCCGCATAAGTTTAGCCCCGTCGCATGGGGCAATTTTCCTCCGTGGAAAAAGGCTACGGCGTTCACACAGAATTGGTCCGGGAACGCCGGGCGGGGCGTTCCCGGACCATTCGGCCCTTTACGGGCCGCTCCTTCCAACCACCAGAGGCGTCCGGGGGGGATCTCAAATTGGTCGGAAGCGGAGAGGAAATGGTCGATGGTAACTATGCCGTGGAGTTTTCCCGGCCAGGATTTTCTTCCATCAATCAGTGGAAGGCATGCGGACCGGGAACGAGCGATCGCTCGGCGTCCTCGAGCTTCGCCAGCTGATCGGCGGTCAGCACATTGCGCAAGGCGAGCGCCTTCTCCTTGAGGGCCGTTGCCTTGCCGGCGCGATCCAGAAGGTGATCGGCCATCAGCTCGCCGAAGAGTTCCCCCTGTTTGCCGGCATCACGATCGGATTGAGGAGCAGCCGCAGCATCGGCCGGCAGAGAGCCCGCAGGCTGGTGCTTGGGAAAAGCCAGAAAATCCGTCAGCGCATTGGTATAGTCCCTCCAGGCATCGAGCTGAGTACTGCGAATACCAATCAGCGTTTCAAGCGCCGACAATTTGCCTGCGATCGCCAGGGCCGGATTCTGTCCGTGAGGGAAGCCGCCGGGCGGGCCAGGAGGCAGCATGGGCATGTCGCCGCCAAAAGCCATCATCGGACCTTCCGGGTGCTGGCCCGGAAAAGACCAGCCAGGCGGCGGCATGCAGGGCTGTGGAGGTTGTGGAGCCTGGATGCTCATCGGATTCTGCCCATCCGGCTCACCGGCCGGCTCCGTGGCATAGGCCGAAGCGGCTGCGGAGCCGATCGCGGCTGCCAGCAATGTTGCAATGAAGTATTGTTGCCTCATGATCAGTACCTTCATTTCAATTAACTGATGCTGAGGCTAGTTGGGCCGTGTGAATGCAATACGTCCCTATGTGTCGGAGTATTTCCTGCAAAAGGAATGTTGCGAACGAAGTTTGCCAACTGGCGGCCGGCAACACTTTATTACAATTTTCCGTCTGACGATGCTGGTCCGAGATTCCTGGACGCTCGGCGCCGAAATTGGCAACTGCCGCATCTCGATACGGCGGTTGCCTATGCCCTGCATATCGGCATCCCTACCGCGGCCGCGCCTTTGCTGTTACCGCCATAGCGACTTGCTCTGGTCTGGCCGCTATTCCTTGCCGCTGGATGCGGCCGATGTCGATTGGTCGGCCTCCTTCAAGGCTGCCGCACATTCCTCGCAGCATACTTCGACCGATTTGCCGCCGAGATTGACCTTGATGGTTTCAGCACCCAGTTCGCAGTCGCAAGCGGCACATGTGGTTCTCTTCATCTCATGATCCTTTCCTGATCGATCCCGTTGCCGGGGCAGGGTCATGAGAACACCGATCATTGCATCGGCGCTGTCGGAATCTTTAGCGAGCAGCGTAACGCTTCGGCTTCAATTGTGCCGAGCGCTGGAATTCCGCCGGCGTCAGGCCGTAGGTCTGTTTGAAGGCGGCGCTGAAATGGCTGTGGCTGGAAAAGCCAAGATCGAGCCCGAGCATGGTCAGGTCGTCATAAGAGCCGAGAAGATCGAGCGCGCGCGCCAGCCGGAGCCGTAACTGGTAACGGTAGAGCGGTATGGCTTCCACCTGTTGGAAGACCTGCGTCAGATAAACGGGCGAGACGCCGACCTCCTTGGCGATCTCAGCAAGCGTCCAGCGGCGGGCGAGATCGGAAGACAGGACGAGCTTTGCGCGGTCGACAAGTTTCTGCCGGCCGAAACTGGCGCCGGCTGCATGTGACGTGCGCTCGCCGAGCGACCGGCGCACCAGGGTCAGCGCCAGCGTCTCGCCTTCGAGGCTCTCGGCTATATTGCGGCTCAGCCCATGACGCAGCATCGCGACAAGCGCCTGGGCACGGGGATCTATCCGCCGCCGCTGGCGGCGAAAGACCACACCGTCGCCGGATTGAACCTGATCCTTTGGAACAAGCTCGTGAAGGACCGTTTCGTCGATCATGAGGTCGAGACAGGAATCGCCGCCGTCGACCGGATGGCTGATCCGATATCCCTGCTCGCGGTTGAAGAACAGCACCTGGTTTGCTTCCGCAACGACGTCGTTCTGGCCGACATGACGCTTGAAGACGCCGCGATAGGGATAGACAAGGCTCGTCCGATGGGTGCACTCCTCATCGGTCTTGTGGCGGCATTCGCCATTGCAGACGACATCGCGGATGAGGACGGTCTTCGTCTTCAGCAGCAAAGCTGTCGAAATTTGCGACATGCCAAAATCCTCATCCCAGGGCCGGTACTCGCCACATTAGCTAATCTTAGCACGGCCTGCACTATCTTTAGTAGCGGCTATAGACATGGACGTCGCTTCCGTTCTGGCCGCGAGAAAGGCCGATATCCTTCAGCTGATCGTCCGACAGTTCCAGAAGTGCAGTGCGGTTTCTCCTTTCGGCCATCTTGCGCGCGAGCAGATGTACAAGGTCCGGCAACAGCGAAAGAGGCGAATGCCGGGCTTCGTTGTGGCTGCGGACACGTTTGGAAGACGTTAAGGTGTTTGCAGCTTGCATGGTGATACTCCATCGTTTGTTTCGATGGAGGTAGTGAACCATCGGGACAGCATTCGCGCTGTCAGATAATTTAGCGATCGAACGCGGCTGTGATCATTCGGCAAGCCGCCGGTGGTGGTTTTGTATTTTATTTGTCGACATAATATCCGCTTGAGCGATAGTGTCGGCGCGGCTCCATCCGGTGCGGGATGGATGCCTGCAAGGCAAAGATTATCGAGGAGAATAGGAATGTCGTGGCAACATCCAGTACCCAGGATCACTGAAGAGGAAAGGGACCAGCGCCTTTCGAGGCTTAGGAAACTGCTCGATGCGCAGGGCCTGGGCGGCATGTTGCTGGGGCCGACAGAGAGCCTGCGTTACTTCACCGGGCTCGTCTGGCATGCGAGCGAGCGGTTTCTGGGCGCGCTGGTGACGCCAACGGGGCTACACTATATCGTTCCGGGCTTCGAACGCAGCCGGGTGGAAACCCTGCCGCATCTGCCGGCGGAAATCCTGGAATGGCAGGAAGAGGAGAGCAGCGCGGCACTCATCGCCCGCGTGCTGGGGGATAAGGGCGTTTTGGCGCTCGACGACAGCATGCCGCTATATTTCTACCACGGGCTGGCGGCCGAGCTCGGAGCCGAAAGACTTGTCAATGGTGGGCCGATCATCAGCAGCTTGCGTCGGCTCAAGTCTCCAGCCGAAATCGCGCTCATTCAATATGCCATGAAACTGACGCTGGACGTGCACAAGCAGGCGCACGCCTTGCTCAAGCCGGGAATTCGCGCATCGGAAGTGGCGGAGTTCATCGACCGGAGTCATCGTGAGGCCGGTACCGATGGCGGCTCGACCTTCTGCATCGTGTCCTTCGGCGAGGCCACGTCACTGCCACATGGCGCTGACGGCGACCAGACGCTCGGCGAAGACGACGTCATTCTGGTGGATACCGGCGCCCGCATCGACGGCTATCATTCCGACCTGACGCGGACATACAAGCTGAAGAGCGGCGACAGCGCCTTTGAAGATGCCTGGGCGATCGAGCGTGAGGCGCAACAGGCGGTTTTCGGTGCCGCAAAGCTGGGCGCCGCCTGCTCCAGCCTGGACGATGCGGCGCGCGCCGTGCTGACGAGACATTCGCTCGGGCCGGACTACAGGCTGCCGGGATTGCCGCACCGTGTCGGTCACGGCCTTGGCCTCGAAATTCACGAAGAACCCTATATCGTGCGCGGCAACGCAACGAGGCTTGCGCCCGGCATGTGCTTTTCGAACGAGCCGATGATCGTCTTCCCGCAGAAATTCGGCATCAGGCTGGAGGATCACATCTACATGACCTCGGACGGTCCGCGCTGGTTCACCCCGCCTTCCAGCGGACCGACGGAGCCGTTCGCGAGCTGAGAATTTTCAAAGGGCGGCCGTCAAGCCGCCCGCTTCCCTTCTTCGTCGAAGACATGCAGATGCTGCGCCGGGAAGCCGACATTGACCCGATTGCCGGCGCTCAGTGCGGTGCGATCCAATGTGAACACCTTGAACGGCAGGCCGTGCAGTGAAAGGTGTAGGATGATGCCGAAGCCGGTGGGTTCGATCAATTCGACATTGGCGGCCATGTCGGACGGATCAGATGACAAAACGACATGCTCCGGGCGGATGCCGAGTGTGACCTTCGTACCATCAGCCAGTTTCAGCGGCGCGGGAAGCGGAACGAGCGTACCATCCTTGAGTCTGACGGCATTGCTCTCATACGTGGCATCGAGGAAGTTCATGCCGGGCGAGCCGATGAAGCCCGCAACGAAGAGATTGGCGGGGCGATCATAGAGTTCAAGGGGGCTGCCGACCTGCTGCACGACGCCGCCGTGCATGGCGACGATGCGGTCCGCCAGCGTCATCGCCTCGATCTGGTCATGCGTCACATAGATCGACGTTGCTTTAAGATCGCCATGCAACTTCTTGATTTCCGCGCGCATCTGCTCGCGCAGCCGCGCGTCGAGATTCGATAATGGCTCATCGAAGAGGAAAGCCTTCGGCTGGCGCACGATGGCGCGACCCATGGCGACACGCTGGCGCTGACCGCCGGAGAGCGCCTTTGGCCGGCGCTCGAGCAGCGGATCAAGTCCGAGCTTGGATGCCGCACCGGCGACAGCCTTTGCAATGCCGTCCTTTGCCACCTTCCGCAGCCGCAGGCTGTAGCTCATGTTGCCGGCGACGTTCATATGCGGATAGAGCGCATAGGACTGAAAGACCATGGCGATATCGCGATCCTTCGGATGCAGCTCGTTGACGCGGTTGTCGGCAATGCGGATTTCGCCGCCGCTGATGTCTTCGAGGCCGGCAATCATGCGTAGCAGGGTGGATTTGCCGCATCCGGAGGGACCGACGAGCACGACAAATTCGCCGTCCTTGATCCTGAGATCGATGTCGTGCAGCACCTGCACATGGCCGTAGGCTTTCTTGACGTTCTGAATATCGATCGATGCCATGTGACTAACCCTTGACCGCGCCGGCCGTCAGGCCCTGCACGAGATAACGTTGGATGAGCAGGAAGAAGAGTGCGGCCGGTATGAGCGCCATGACGCCGGCCGCCATCATCTGCCCGAAGTCCACGGAGAATTTCGAGACGAAGGTGAGAAGCCCGACCGGGAAGGTCGCAGCCTGATTGCCGTTGATCAGCATCAGCGCGAAGAGCAGTTCGCTCCATGCCGCCGTAAAGACGAAACCGAGGGTGGCTGCGATGCCGGGAAGCGTCAGCGGCAGGATGATCTGCCGGAAGGCGGTGAACTGCGTCGCGCCGTCGATCATCGCGGCCTCCTCCAGATCTTTCGGGATGCCGTCGAAGAAGGACTGCATCAGGAAGGTGGCGAAGGGCACGTTGAAGGCAGTGTAGACGATGACGAGGCCCGTCAGGCTGTTGGTCAGATGCATCGGCGTCAGGATCTTGAAGATCGGCGCGACGAGCATGACGAGCGGAAACATCTGGGTCAGCAGCATCAGCGCCACGATCCAGTATTTGGCGCGGAAATTGAAGCGAGAGAGCGCGTAGCCCGAGAGCGATGCGCAGATCGTCACGGCAATCGCCGTCGAACCGGAGACGATCAGGCTGTTCTTGAAGAAGGTCGGGAAATCGCTGTGCTGTATCACGAAGGAGTAATGTTCCCAAGTCGTGCGCGACGGCCACATGCGCACGCCTTCCGTATAAAGCAGGTCGTTCGGTGTGACCGAGACCTTGAGCAGCCAGAAAAGCGGGAAGAGCGCAAAGACGACGTAGCAAAGAATGGCTAGGCGATGCGCGATGGTCGGAAGGATGGATCGTCTCATGGCTCAATCCTTGTTCAGCAGGGTCTGCCGCAGCAGGATGATCAGCATGGAATAGGTGAGAAGAAGGACCAGCAGCACCAGCGCGATGGCCGAGGCATAGCCGAAATCCAGCCGCTTGAAGGCCTGCGTGAAAATGTAGCTCGCGACGATCTGCGTGCGGTCTGCAGGCCCGCCGCCCGTCATGACGACGATCAGATCGGCGAAATTGGAGACCCAGACCGTACGCAGGAGCACGGTGATGGCGATGGTCGGCGCCAGGAAGGGAAGCGTAATCGAACGAAAGCGCTCGAACCAGCCGGCGCCGTCGATCGAAGCCGCCTCATAGAGGTCGCGCGGGATGGCCTGAAGGGCTGCCAGAAGCGTGATCGCGAAGAAGGGAATGCCCCACCAGACATTGGCGACGATCGGCCCCCACATCGCATAGTTCGGATCGGACAGAATATTGCCCGGCTCGCTCATCAGACCCACGCCATAGAGCCAATGCGGTATCGGGCCGATCACCGGGTTGAACAGCCAGGACCAATTGAGGCCGGCAAGGAAAGACGGCACAGCCCACGGCAGGAATACCAGCGCCTGTACGATCGATCGGCCGAAAAACGGTTTGTCCAGCAGAAGCGCCAGGATCAGCCCGAAAGCGAACTGCAGCAGCACCGAAGCGCCGGTCCACCAAAGCGTATTCTTCAGTGCCCAGTAGAAAGCCTTATCCTTAGAGAGATCGCGGAAATGCTCGAGACCGATGAACCCGCCGGAAAATGGATTGAGCAGTTGAATATCGCGAAAGGCGTAGGATATGCCGATCGCCAGCGGCACCAGCATCACCGCAATGATGAGGATCAGGGAAGGGGCGCTGTAAAGGTAGGGTTCCGAGGCGTCGGCAAGGCGCTTCGGCCACGGCCTGCGGTCGTGGCGCCTGTCGAGCGTGCCGGTGATCGAGGTCATCTGCGAGAGTTCCCATTCGCGGCGTTCGAACGCCGTCTGTTTCAAGTGGGCAGAAAGGGCGGCGGATCGCTCCGCCGCCGCATGCGGGACTTACTTCTTGGCCAGGAATTTCTGCTGGGCCTTGGTCAGGTAATCAGCCCACTGGTCGGCTAGATCCTTCGCCGAGATATCGCCGAGCAATGCCTGCTGCGAGGTCTTGATGGCGAGCGAATCCTTGAAGAAGGCGAATTCTTCAAGATAGGTCGGCATCACTGTGGGAACGGTGTCCTTGTCGGCCAGTTCCTGGAACCAGCCCTTGAACTGATCGCCGGCATAGAATGGGTCCTTTTCCGCAGCCGCATAGGCCGGCAGAGCACCGATCTTCTTGTTCCAGGTAAGGTTGCCTTCCGGCCCCTCGAGCGTTGCGATCAGCTTCCAGGAGAGATCCTTGTTCTGGCTGCTTGAGAACATCGACCAACCGCCGTAGCCGATGGTCGGGAAGGACTTGCCATCCGGGCCTTTCGGCAGCGGCGCGACGCCGAAATCGTCCTTGTTCATGCGCTCGGCGACAGCGATCAGCGCGTCGGGATCCTGGTCGAGGAAGGCGCAGGTGCCGGAATAGAAGCCGGCGACGACTTCGTTGAAGCCCCAGTTGACGCTATCCTTCGGCGCATAGCCCTTCTTGTAGAGATCGACCATCCATTCGATGCCTTTCTCCCAGCCGGGGCTGTTCATCGTCGACGTGCCGTCATCCTTGAAGTACTTGTTGTCGCCGGCCATCGAGGCGGCAAAGATCATCCAGCCGTTGAGCCCGCCCGGACCGCCGCGCATGCAGTAGCCGTATTTGCCCGGCAGCTTGGAGATGGCTGCGGATGCCTTGACGAATTCGTCCATCGTCTTCGGCGGCTCGGCGACACCGGCGTCCTTCAGAATCTTCTTGTTGTAGAACATGGCGCGCAGATAGAAGCCGTAGGGCAGCATATAGGCGGTGTTCTTCACGTCACGGCCAAGCTGAAGAGCGCGCGGCGTCAGTTCCTTCGTGTGCTCCCATTTGGCGAGGTAAGGCTCGAGGCTTTCGAGCATGCCGTTATTGCCGTAGAGCGACAGCCAGGTGTCGGGCATTTCCATAACGTCGGGCGTGTCGCCGGCCGAGACCATGGTGGCGAATTTCTGAAACGCCTCGTTCCACGGCAGGGAGATGATATCGACCTTGGTGCCGGGATTTGCCGCCTCGAACTTGGCGACGATCGATTTGAGCGTCTCTGTGCGCTCCGGGCTCGTGATGACTTCCACGAGCTTCAGCGTCGTATCGGCAAAGGCGGTGCCGCCCATCAAGGCGGTAAAGAGTGCTGCTGTTATCAGTCTTTTCATGTTGGTTCCCCTTTTTAGGTTTTCCTCTCAGATTGACGATTTCACGAGGCGGCGGCGATCGCCTCCTCGAGTTCCTTCCACAGGGCCTCGGTTCCTTCGAGGCCGACATGGAGACGTACGGAGCGCGGATTGATGCCGAATGCGTGTGCGGAATTCGGCTGGGCCTTCTGCTGCAGCACGACTTCGCCCGGCACGATCAGGCTCTCATGTCCGCCCCAGCTCACACCCAGTTTGAAGAGCCTGAGGCGGTCGGCGAAGGCGCGCACATCGACACCCTCGCGGAAGATGAAAGAGAACAGGCCCGAGGTTCCGTTCAGGCCGGCGGGCAGCCGGTTGGCAAGGCCCGGATGACAAACCTGCTCGACGACATCGAGCTCCTGCAGCCGCTGGGCGATCGTCATTGCCGCCGCCTCATGCGCCTTCATGCGGATCGGCAGCGTGCGCAGACCGCGGATCAGAAGCCATGCGTCGAAAGGCGAAAGCTTGCCGCCGAGATAAGGGTAGGCTTCGGCTTTCAGGCGGGCGATCATCTCCTTCGAGCCGGCGACGACGCCGGCGACCACGTCGCTGTGCCCACCGAGATATTTCGAGGCGGAATGAATGACGAGATCGACGCCAAGCTTCAAAGGCTGCTGAAAATAGGGCGTTGCCCAGCTATTGTCGATCATGGAGACGACGCCGTGCTGCTTGGCTAATGCCGCCAGCGCGCCGACATCATGCGCCTCCATGACCCAGCTCGTGGGGCTTTCCATATAGAAGACCTTGGCGCCGGGAAGTGCTTTGGCGACGGCTTCCTCGTCGCGCCCGTCGACATAGGTTACCTCGACCTTCATGCGTTTCAGAACAGTGCCGAAGAGACGGAAAGCATCGGGATAGACATGCTTGACGGCGACGATCCGGTCACCCGGCTCGACGAAGCTCAAGACGGCCGAAGAGATGGCGGCCATGCCGCTGGCAAATCCGAGCGCATCCTCGCCCCCTTCGAGCTTTGCCAGCATCTCCTCGAACATGCGTACCGTCGGGTTAAGGCCGCGCGTATAGATCGGCCGCACCTTTTCTCCGCGATAGGACGCGATCATCTCGTCATAACTGGAGAAGGTGAACAGCGAGGTCTGGAAGATCGGCGGCACGACGGCCTCGGCGAAATTGCCGTCGTCGTGAGCGGTAATAAGGGACGCAAGTTCGAACGGCTCTAGCCCGTCGGTCATTTGGACATTTCCTTGATGTCTTCCTCGACGACGTCGAGAATTTTCAGCGTTTCGGCGCGCGCCGCCTCGGGATCCTGGTCGACGATCGCGTTGAACAGCGTGCGGTGATAGGGGAAGGACCGGCGGGCGAAATCCTGCCGGTCGAAGGGATGCTCCCAGAAGCGCTCGAAGGTCTCGCGCATCTGCTCGAGAAGCTGGCGGAACAGCGGATTGTGCGTGGCGTCATAGACGGCAAGGTGAAAAGCCAAGTCTTCCGGCCCCGACGTGCCCTTGGCCATGTGCACACGCTCCATCTCGTTGAGCTTCTCTTCGATGATGGCGATGTCTTTGGCGGTCCGCTTTCTAGCCGCCACCATGCCGGCCTCGCACTCGATGCCGCGGCGGACCTCCAGCGTCTGCAGCAGCGCGTCGCGCAGATGCGGCGGGTCGAGCGACAGCGGCATGTGGATCGTCGCCTTGGAAACCGGCTTCAGCAGGTAGGTGCCGCTGCCCTTGCGTGTCTCCATGACGCCGAGCGCCTGGAAATAGGTGATGACCTCGCGAATGGTGGATCGTCCTACCGAAAGCGCCGCCATCAGCTCGCGCTCCGTCGGCAGCCTGTCGCCCGCCTGCAGCTTCGACGACTCGATGAAAGTCGACAGCGCCTCGATGACTTGCTGCGTCCGATCGATGGAAGGAAGGGGTGTAAGCATGGGCTTTGTCATGGGAGGTAAATTGGTCTGACATCTGCCATCAGGTCAATCTCTTTTTCTTGGAGTCGGTATTTTTTCCGGCCGTAAATTTTTGCAGGAGGAGTGAAGGCGAGCTGGGACGAAGGTTGTTTGCGGCCTTCAACAGCGTTGGCAGCGCTGATAGAAGGAGCCTGATATGAGTCCGAGATTGGAAGAGAATGGCCGCGCGAGATCGATATTCACGGAAGCTGGAATGCGCGAAATGCGATCATACCGGTTTCGCCGAGGTTTCCGAAACTGACGATCGCCGCGCGGCGAGCCGCGATTTCAAGATAGACGAGATGCCGCGCGGCTTTTCCACCGAGCGGCCATCGACCGATCCGCGCAAGCATATGATCCGCTGCCGTTGCGGCTCGGTCTTTGCTTTTGAACAGGACACAGTTTACGCGCCTGGCGGCGAACCGCGCCGTTGAATACCAGGCACCCAGAACAAAAAAGCCCCGCGCGGGCGAGGCTAAGCTTGTGCCGCCCCGGGGAAATCGGAAGCGACGCGGCGTGTTTAATTGCGGTCACTCGTTCCGGCCAGGTCAGTTTTGGCGATAGCGGTACGCTCGCGTAAAAAAGCTCTTCGGATTTGATGTTTTGCCGATTGCTGCCGTCTCTACCGCGGTCCTAAATCGGACACGTCTGAGGCACGCTTCGCAGATTTGTAACATTAACGTTACAAAACTATCAGGAAGTGCATTTTCGTTCAGCTGCCGTTCATTTAGGCGAAGGCAAAAAAGTATTTGCCGCAATGGCTTATGGCCCTAGAGGTCAGCTTCCGGCCGGCTTTCCAGCCCGATTGCCGAGCCCGGCAGATATGAAAAGAGCTTGGATATCAGCATGCGCCTGCTTCTTGCTTTCATCGATTGGATCCGGCGCCGTCGGCAACGGCGGCTGGAAAGCGAGACGGCTGAATATTCGGCCGACGACCCGTGGGTTCTGCAGCAGATCGAGACATTCGAGCGTGAATTGAAGCGGTAGAAGGGGAGGCACAGCCCGCCTGGCTTCAATCCCGCAGAACGATACCATCCCTGGCGACAAGCTTGCCTGCCTTGAAGACGGAGCGCCCCTTCGGGACAGCCACGATAGCTTCGGGTACATGCTCCGCCTGCAGCGTCACGAAATCGGCTTTCGCGCCGAGACGTAAACCATAGCTGTCGAGCCGAAGCGCCTTGGCGCCGCTTTCGGTGACGACATCGAAGGCGGCCTTCAACTCGTCATCCGTATGAAAGCCGGAGCGATAACCGATCATCATGGCGCGCCCCAGCATGTCGCCGTCACCATAGGGCCACCAGGAGTCGCGGATATTGTCGCTGCCGCTGAAGACGGTAACGCCTGCAGAGCGGAGCAGGGTAACGGGCGGGAAGGCATGGGCGCCCGGCGCATTGGTCATGATGGAAACACCGCTTTCGGCGATGAGGCCTGCAGCACGTTTTGCAACGTCGACCAAAAGATCGCCAAGTCCGTAGGCATGGCTGATCGCGACGTGTCCGCCCATGGAGAGTGCGCGGGTACGAGCGCATATCTGCTCGATGGTGAAGAGACCGAGCGTGCCGCCGTCATGAAGATGAATGTCGACACCGACGCCACGCTTCTCGGCAACGCCGAAAACAACGTCGAGATGTTTTTCGATATCCCGGTCGAAGCTTGCAGGGTCAAGTCCTCCGACAAGGTCCGCACCCATGGCGATCGCCTCGTCCAGAAGCTCAGGTGTGCCGGGGCTCTTCAGAATGCCGCTTTGCGGAAAGGCAACAAGCTGGATGTCGATCAACCCGCGATATTCCTCGCGCACGGCAAGAATGGTTTCGAGCGATTTCAGGCCGACGGAGCCGTCCACCATGACATGGCTGCGCATATGCGTGCTGCCATTGGCAATGCAGAGTTCGAGCTGGTTTTTCGCCCTCACGTCCATCGGCGCGGCCTGCGCCATGTTTTGCGCCTGGAACGCGACGCGCTCGTGCACGTCGAAGCCGTCGGTACATGGCTTGTGTGGTATCCAGGTGTCGCCGTAGAAACTGGTATCGAGATGAATATGACCCTCGACGAAGCCCGGCACCACAAGGGCGCCTTGAAGATCGATAACCCGGGAGGCCGAGACGGGCGCTCCGGTCAACTCGAGCGACACGATGCGGCCGTCCGCGACGCCGATATCCTTGCTCGATCCATCAGGAAGCCTCGCCCGAGTAAAGAGGGTTTCGATGTCGCTCAATTTTCTCTCCGTGAATAGCCTTTGGTCCGAGCGGGAACCGCCCGCATTGTGGCGGTCTCACCGCTCGAACGCTTCTTTGAGGCCGAAGCCTCTGTGCTCTCGCAGGTCGAGATCGGCCTCGATATGCGCGATATGATGAAGCATCAGGCCGCAGGCCGCATCGACGTCCTTGCGCTCCAGAGCGGCGATGATGTCGCCGTGCTCCGAGTGGCCGCAACTGGAAGCGCTCGATTGCCCGTAAAGGGCGATCACCAAGGAGGAGCGGGCGACAAGCTCTTCCATGAAGCGCTGCATGATGAGATTGCCCGATATCGACGCCAGCATCAGATGGAAGTCGCCCGAAGCCTTTATCTCGGCCCGACGCGCGGATTGACCGCGCTCGCCTACCAGGCGGCCTTCCTCCACGAGAAGCTGTTTGAGCTGTTCGAGCTGGACCGGGTTGATCCGCTCGGCCGCCGACTTCAATATGCCTGGTTCGACCAGGCGACGGGCGGCGAATATCTGCCGGGCTTCCTCGGGCGAGGGGTAGGCGACGAAAGCGCCCCTGTTCTTTTCGACACTGACGAGGCCTTCGTAAGACAGCGCCTGCAGCGCAGCTCGCGCCAAGGTTCGGCTGACATTGAACAATCCGCCGACATCGCTCTCCGACAGTTTCGTTCCCGGTGCGAGCCTTCGCTCCACGATCGCGTCGCGAATGGCGTCGCGGATCTGCTGCGCACCGGTCTCAGAGGAATCGCTGGGCGTCAGAAGCCCGTCTGCTGAAGAATCCATGATTGCTTGCCTGAATGATTGGCGAAAATGATAGCCCGGTTTCGCACCAAAGTTAAACGAAATCTGATGCAACAGAGACGCTAAATCGTATACAATTTTTTGCACAAATCGAGCACAATAGCCTATTTCATGAGCATATGGCGGATCGTCTCTCAGGAGGACAAAACAGCCAATCCCGAAAAAACTGTAGAAATTGCAAATGGTTAGTGCGGCGCAACAAAACTGGCACGATTGATGCAATGTCTTTCCCGAACCAAAGGGGAAGATGATGTCGAAAGCGGCAGAGATCGATATAGTGTCCGTTTCGAAGGTCTACGGTGCGACCACGGCTGTTCATGCGATCAGCTTGAAGATACCGGCGGGCTCTTACTGCTGTTTCCTCGGCCCCTCCGGCTGCGGCAAGACTTCGACGCTGCGCATGATCGCGGGTCATGAAGGTATTTCCTCCGGCGACATCAGGCTCGGAAATACCGTCGTGACGGACTTCCCGCCTGCCAGGCGCGGCACGGCGATGATGTTTCAGTCCTACGCGCTGTTTCCCCATCTCGATCTTGTCGACAATGTTGCCTTCAGCCTGAAAATGAAGGGGGTCGCCAAGGACGAACGTCGGGCCAAGGCGCTCGAAATGCTGAAGCTCATGCAGATGGAAGCCTATGCGACCCGACGTCCGGCTCAACTTTCGGGCGGCCAGCAGCAGCGTGTCGCGCTTGCCCGCGCATTGATCACGGATCCGGAAGCTCTGCTGCTGGACGAACCGCTGTCGGCGCTCGATCCCTTTTTGAAGATCCGTATGCGCGCCGAGCTGAAAAAGCTGCAGAAATCGCTCGGCATCACCTTCGTCCATGTCACGCACAGTCAGGAAGAAGCGATGGCGCTTGCCGACATCATGGTCATCATGAATGACGGCCGGATCGAGCAGGCCGGATCGCCGCGAGAGGTTTTCGAGCACCCGGCGACCGCCTTTGTCGCGCGCTTCATGGGCGACCACAACGTCCTGTCCGGCCGCGTCACCTCAAGTGATGACGGCGTCATCACTATGGCCGTGCCCGAAGGGCAGGGCTTTTCGGTAAAGGGGGCAGGCCGCGCCGTCGGAGAAGCCGTCGATATAGCCGTTCGTACAGATCGTGTCCGGCTCTCGCAGTCCGACGGGAAGGGCCTCGGTTTCAACGGCGTGGTCTCCAACATCGAATATCGCGGCGCGACGCTGAAGATCACCGTCATCGGTGCCGGCAGCGACGATTTCACCGTGATCGCAAGCAACGACGATGACGCCGTCAGATCCATAGCGGTCGGCGACGCCGTCTCGCTGAGTTGGGCTCGGGAGGACGCAATCCTTCTTGGCCGTATGTCCGCATGAAAATTTCAAGCATGAAAAAAGGGGAACTGACATGACGACTGAAACGAAAACTACCAAGACGACGAAAGGCATCTCCCGCCGCTCGCTGCTGAAGACCGGCGCTGCCGCTCTCGGCGCCATGGCCGGCTCGGGCGTTATCACCGGCTTTCCGACCATCTGGGCCAAATCTAACATAACCTTGCGCCAGTTCGGCACCGGCGTTTCGAACATCAATGCGATCGCCGAGAAGTGCAAGGCCGATCTCGGCATCACGCTTGAGATGACCGCGACGGATTCCGATGCCGCCGCCCAGCGCGCCGTGACGCAGCCGAACAGCTACGATATCGCCGATGTCGAATACTGGATCGCCAAAAAGGTCTTCCCGACCGGCGTCTTGCAGCCGATGGACGTCAAGAAGCTCAAATATTACGACAAGATCGTGCCGCTGTTCATCAATGGCAAGCTGAAGCCCGACAGCGTCATCGCGCAGGGTACTGCGCCACATACGGTCGGCTTCGTGGAGGGCCAGGGCTCCCGCAAGTTCGCCAAGGAGCCGACGCAGTGGATGACAATGGTTCCGACCATCTATAATGCCGACACGCTGGGCATTCGTCCCGATCTCACCGGCCGTCCGATCACCAGCTGGGCCGATATTCTCGATCCGGCCTTCAAGGGCAAGACGGCAATCCTCAATATTCCGTCGATCGGCATCATGGATGCCGCAATGATCATGGAAGCCGCCGGCAAGATCAAATATGCCGACAAGGGCAACATGACGAAGGCCGAAATCGACAAGACGATCGAGTTCCTGATCAAGACCAAGGGCGACGGTCAGTTCCGCGCTTTCTGGAAGTCTTTCGACGAAAGCGTCAACCTGATGGCATCGGGCGAAGTGGTTATTCAATCCATGTGGTCGCCGGCGGTCGCCGCCGTCCGCTCGAAGGGTATCGCTTGCACCTTCCAGCCGCTCAAGGAAGGCTATCGCGCCTGGGGCGGCGGCCTCGGCCTCGCCTCGCATCTCAAGGGCGCGCAGCTCGATGCGGCTTATGAGTATATCAACTGGTACACCTCCGGCTGGGTCGGCGGTTACCTTAACCGCCAAGGCTACTATTCCGCCTGCATGGAAACGGCCAAGAACTTCATGTCGGCCGACGAATGGGGCTATTGGATCGAGGGCAAGCCGGCGCAGGGCGACATCCTCTCTCCGGAAGGGAAAGTCATGGAGAAGGCCGGCGCCGTTCGCGACGGCGGCTCCTTCGAGGCCCGCATGGGGGCGGTCGCCTGCTGGAATTCGGTCATGGACGAGGACCGCTACATGGTTCGCCGCTGGAACGAATTCATCGCTGCCTAAGCTCCGATCGACCATCTCCTCTCCCCTTCAAAACGGGGGGAGGATTCTACCAATGGAGAAGCCGGATCATGGCGACAATCGCTTCCTCGGATGCGGAACAGCAAACTCAAAAGGCTGGACGCGGATTTGCTTTGCCCGCCTGGGCGGTCGCCTATCTGCAGGCAACGCCGCTCTTTCTCATTCTCGGCTTTTTCTTTCTGTTGCCGATCGCCATGATCGGCATCGTCAGTTTCTGGGATTACGATTTCGCTGGCCTCTATCCAGCATTCCTGACTACGAATTACACCGATACCCTCGGTTCGTGGGTTACATGGAAAACTTACCTCAACACATTGAAATTTACAGCAATTGTTTGGGCGCTTACGCTCTTCATTGGTTTCTGGGTCGCCTATTTTCTCGCCTTCCACATTCGCCGCACCTCGACGCAGATGATCCTTTTCCTCGTCTGCACGGTGCCTTTCATGACGTCCAACATCATCCGCATGATCTCGTGGATACCCGTTCTCGGGCGCAACGGACTGGTCAATTCAACGCTCATCGAGATGGGCCTCATCCCGAAGCCGATCGAATGGCTGCTCTATTCCGACTTTGCCGTCGTGCTCGCCATGGTGCACCTCTATACGCTGTTTATGGTGACGCCGATCTTCAACACCCTGATGCGTATCGACCGCTCGCTGTTCGAAGCCGCACGCGATGCCGGCGCCAGTGGATGGCAGGTGCTGTGGAATGTGGTCATCCCGCTTGCGAAACCCGGCATGGCGATCGGCAGCATCTTCGTTGTTACGCTCGTCATGGCGGATTTTTCCACTGTGCAGGTGATGTCTGGCGGTCAAAGCGCCTCCATAGCCTTGATGATGAAAAACCAGATGTCGCTGCTGCAATATCCGGCCGCCGCCGCCAATGCGGTGGTGTTGCTGATCGTCGTATTGCTGATGGTCGCTGCGATCCTGCGTATCGTCGATATCCGCAAGGAGCTCTAGGATGAACCGGGAAAAACGCAGCCTGGAATTCTATGTTTTGGCAATCTTCTTCACGATTTTCGTGCTGTTTCTCTACGGCCCGCTCTCGGCAGTCATCATCCTGTCCTTCCAGGGACCGGACGGCGGCCTGACCTTCCCATTGAATGGCGTTTCGCTGCATTGGTTTGCCAATCTCTTCGAAAAGCAGGCGGTCGGCGATTTCGGAGCCTCGTTCCAGCGTTCCCTGATCCTCGGCGTGATGGTCATGATCGTGACCGTCATCGTCTCGCTGCTGGCGGGTCTCGCCTTTCGCCGCCGCTTTCGCGGATCGACATTCCTGTTCTATGCGACGGTCGCCAGTCTCGTCGTCCCGTCCATCATCATTTCGCTCGGGATCGGCGTGGTCTTTCAGCAGGGCGGCATTGCGCCGGCCTGGTATTCCTCCGCCTTCGGCGCGCATCTGACCTGGACCTTGCCCTTCGGCGTGCTGATCATGTTCGCGGTCTTCAACCGGTTTTCACCGGCCTATGAGGAGGCGGCCCGCGATCTCGGCGCCAGCTCCTGGCAGACCTTCCGCCATGTCGTGCTGCCGATGATCGCGCCGAGCCTGATCGGCGTCGGCCTGTTCGGTTTCACGTTGTCTTACGACGAGTTCGCCCGCACCCTGATGACATCAGGCACCTACAACACGCTCCCGCTCGAAATCTACGGCATGACCACGAATGTCACGACGCCGGTGCTCTATGCGCTCGGAACGGTGACGACGCTCTTCTCCTTCACCATCATCCTGCTGGCGCTCGCAATAATGACCATGCTCGGCCGCCGCCAAGCCAAGAAAAGTTGAGATCATGCGCCTGCTGCTCATCAATCCGAACACCACCGTTTCCATGACGGAGAAGGCGGCAACAGCTGCGCGCGCGGTGGCTAGCCCCGGCACGGAGATCATTGCCGCCACATCGCAGATGGGACCGGCTTCGATCGAGGGATATTACGACGGCGCCATTGCCGTGCCTGGCATGCTGCGCGAATTGAAGGAGAGGCAGGTGGGCGGCTATGACGCCGCAATCATCTGCTGCTTCGACGATACCGGCCTGGAAGCCGCGCGCATGCTTTGCGATGTGCCGGTTGTCGGGCTCTGTGAGGCCGCCGTCGCAACGGCCGGCTTCCTGGCGCAGCGGTTCAGCGTGGTGACGACGCTCGAGCGTTCGCGCATCCTGATCGACAATCTCGTCCGGCGCTATGGCATGGGTAGCCGCGCCAAGGTTCGCGCGTCCGATATCCCTGTCCTCCAGCTTGAAGATCCGTCTTCGGGTGCAATCGGGAAGCTGCGGGCGGAAATCGAGCGAGCGCTTGCCGAAGATGGAGCGGAGGCCATCGTGCTTGGCTGTGCCGGCATGACGGATCTCGCAAGGGAGCTGCAATCGATCTACGGCATCCCGGTCGTGGATGGTGTCGCCGCAGCGGTCAAGCAGGCCGAAGCCTTGGTATCGCTGGGTCTTTTTACCAGCAAGCGCAGCTCCTATGCCTCGCCATTGCCCAAGCCTTTTTCAGGTGCGATGCAGGATTTTGCACCGAGTTCAGCGTCGGCTTAACCTCGTCACAATCCTAGCCTCGGCGAATCGCTGCGCTTTGCGAATGGCATATCTCGGCTGCCGGGACTACAATGTCCGGATAAAGAACGAGAGTCGTGGATTTGGCACAGAGAGCCGGCAAAGCTGATCTTCCCTTGCATGGCGGCCGCGTACCACGCTGGCTCGGAGACCGGATGACGCGCCTGGGCGCTGTCATCACCGAGGCGATCGTGCAGCATTACGGGCGCGACGAGTTGTTTCGCCGCCTGGCCAATCCCTTCTGGTTCCAGTCCTTCGGCGCGGTGATGGGCATGGATTGGCATTCCTCGGGTATCACGACAAGCGTCCTCGGTGCCTTGAAGCGCGGCCTGACGCCGCTTTCCGGCGAACTCGGCATCCATGTCTGCGGCGGCCGCGGCGCGCAATCCCGAAAGACGCCAGGCGAACTGCTCGATATCGGCGATCGCGTCGGCGTCGACGGCGCGTCCCTTGCCATGAAAAGCCGGCTAATCGCCAAAGTGGACAGCGCCGCGGTGCAGGATGGCTTCGACCTCTATCTGCATGGCTTCATCGTCGCCGACGACGGCAAGTGGGTCGTCATTCAGCAGGGCATGAACGACGAGCGGCGGCAGGCGCGGCGATATCACTGGCTATCGGAAGGTTTGACGACCTTCCTGGATTCGCCGCATGCAGCTATCGAGGGGCGTGAGCAGGGCGAGATCATCAATCTTGCGGACCGGCGCGCGGTGCGTTCCCGCAACCGCCAGCTGGATTTGCTCGCCTCATTAGGCCCAGATAAAATCATTCGCGAATTCAGCGCGCTCGAAGGACAAGCTCCAGTAATAAGCGAACAAGAGGCGCAGCCGATGTTGCCATATCTTGTCATGCCGGCACATCACGATGTCCGTCAGGAGGACGTAAACATGCGGCGCCTGCATGGAAATCTTGCCGCGGCTGCCGATCGTGGTCCGGTGGATTTTGAGGAGTTGCTTCTGACGCCCGGTGTGGGGGCGCGCACGGTGAAGGCTCTGGCGATGGTTGCCGAAGTCGTTCACGGCGCACCGTGCCGCTTCTCCGACCCCGCGCGCTTCTCGCTCGCCCATGGCGGCAAGGACCGGCATCCCTTTCCGGTGCCGCTGAAAGTCTACGACGAGACGATCAACGTGATGAAATCCGCCGTCAGGAAGGGGCGTCTCGGCCGCGGTGAGGAATTGTCGGCACTGAAGCGGCTCGATGACCAATCGAGAATTCTGGAACGATACGTCACAGGCCCCGATCTCAAGGAGATCGTGGCCGGCGAGTTCGACTGCTCCTTCTCCTATGGCGGCCGAAGCGTCTTCGGCTGGGAGCCTCCCGAGGGTTCTAGGAACGGCGCCGGCAAGGGTGCCCCCCGCTTTTCCAAGGGCTGAGTCGAGGTTCGGGAGGGGGAGGAGCGGCTAAGCGCCGCTCCGTCATCGGCTCATGGCAAGGTATAACCGATCACATAGTCGCCCGGTTTCGTTCCGACCGAGCCATGACCGCCGGCGACGATGACGACATATTGCTTGTTGTCGCTGGCGGTGTAGGTCATCGGCGTTGCCTGACCGCCCGCGGGCAGACGCGCTTGCCAGAGCTGTTTTCCCGTCGTCACGTCATAGGCTCTGAGATAATCGTCAACGGCCGCGCCCAGGAAAGCGACGCCGCCTTTGGTAACGATCGGCCCGCCGATACCGGGAACGCCGACCTTGAAGGGAAGGGGCAGCGGGGTCATGTCGTGAACGGTGCCGTTCTTGTGCTTGTAGGCGATCTTGCCGGTCTTCAGATCGACACCGGCGACATAGCCCCAGGGCGGTGCCTGGCAGGGAATGCCGAGCGGGCTGACGAACGGCCCCATGTAGACGCCATAGGGTGAGCCTTCGTTTCTGTTGAGCCCTTGTTCGCTGCCCTTGTCGCCGGCACCCTTCGGCGGAATCTCGGCGCGCGGCACCAGTCGCGAGGTGAAGGCGAGATAGGTCGGCATGCCGAACATGATCTGTCGTTCGGGATCGACGGCGACGCTGCCCCAGTTGAAAGTACCGAAATTGCCGGGGAAGATGATCGAGCCGCGCAGCGACGGCGGCGTGTAGCGACCTTCATATTGATGCTGGTGGAACGAGATACGGCAGGCGAGCTGGTCGAACAGCGAAATGCCCCACATGTCCTTTTCCCGCAAGGGCGGCGGCGAGAAGGTCAAATCGGAGATCGGCTGGGTCGGGGAGGGGTGATCTTCCGGAATGGTGCCGCCGGGAGCGGGTATTTCCTTGAAAGGAATGATGGGCGCACCGGTGCGCCGATCGAGCACATAGATGTCGCCTTGCTTGGTCGAAGCGACCAGTGCGGGAACGGTGCTGCCGTCGGCCTTCGTCAGATCGACGAGCACGGGCTGAGCCGGCACGTCCATATCCCAGAGATCGTGATGGACGAATTGCTGCACCCATTTGAGCTGTCCGGTATTGATGTCGAGCGCCACCACCGAGGAGGAAAAGCGCTCGACATTGGCGCTGCGGCCCATGCCGAGCTGATCGGGCGTCTGGTTGCCGAGCGGGACATAGACCATGCCGAGCTTCTCGTCGGCGCTGGAAACCGACCAGCTGTTGGGGGAGTTCGTGGTGTAGGTCTGGCCGGCGGGCAGGGGCGCCGTCTGGTCCGGATTGCCCGAATCCCAATTCCAGATCAGTGCGCCGGTCCGCGCATCGAAGGCGCGGATGACGCCGGATTGCTCCTGGGTGGAATAGTTGTCGTTGACCGCGCCGCCGATGATGATCTTGTCGGCGACGATGACGGGCGGCGACGTCGAATAGTAGTAGCCGGCGGGGTTATATTTCATGCCGGTTTCAAGACGCAGCACGCCCTGCGCGGCAAAGCTCGAGCACACCTTGCCGTTAGCGGCGTCGAGGGCGATCAGCCGGGCATCCGAGGTCGGCAGATAGACGCGGTCGGCGCAAGGCGCTCCGGCAGCGGCCGCCTTGTCATGATAATAGGAAACGCCGCGGCAGGTCTGATGCTGGCGGTTCGGGTTCATGCCGGCATTGGCATCGTAACGCCATTTTTCCTTGCCGTCTGTGGCACCGATGGCGATCGCCAGGCTATGCGGCGTGCAGATATATAGCGTGTCGCCGATCTTCAGCGGAGTGGCCTGGTAAGTGGTCTCGCCGATATCGTCAGGGCGTTTGACGTCCCCGGTCTGGTAGCGCCACACTTCCTTGAGATTGGCGACATTTTGCGCGTTGATCTGATCGAGCGGCGAATAGCGCTGACCGTAGGCAGTCCTGCCATACTGGTGCCATTCGCCATTGGGGACATCGCCGCCCATCGGAGCATTAGCCACCGCGGTTGTCGGCAATTCGCCTGAGAGGTCGTGAGGGTCCGTCGTCATCGAATAGGCGGCGACGAGGATGGCGATAAGGAGAGGGATGGCGAGCGGCCAGGGATTGGCCCCGTAGTGAACGCCATCGAGGCTGCGAAAGCCCAGCGGACGCCGGATCCAGGGCGTGAGCAGCCAGAGACCTATCAGAATGATCAGGCCGCCGCGAGGGCCGAGTTGCCACCAGTCGAACCCGACCTCCCATATCGCCCAGGCGAGCGCTGCAACGACGAAAATGGCATAGAGCCAGAGTGCCGCCACGCGGCGCATATAGAGCAGGATGGCCGTAACGAGGAAGACAAGGCCGGCCAGCAGATAAAAGAAACTGCCGCCGAGCAGCACGAGCCACAGACCACCGCCGCCGAGCGCCAGGCCGATGATTGCCAGAATGATCGAAGTGATGATGATGGCCATGATCCGCTCCAGTCTATCCGCCCATTGAACAGTCGTTGATCGAACGCGTGCAAAACCACCCGGATACCCGAGGAATCCAGGGACAGCCTATGTCGAAATCGATGTTGCTAGTTTCTCTGGCCGCGACTGGTGCCGTTTCCAGGACGATTTGGATCGATACATCAGACTCCCCGATCAATCGGAAATCGAACGCCGAAGTCGGAAGAATGTTCCAATCCGCCTGGCAGTTCAAAGTTCGATGCCGCAGCGCCCCAATTGATTAACGGACGTAGTTAATTTTTAAACAATTACTCGACTACTAATGGAACCAATATTGGAATTAAGGGTTTCCGCGCAGAATCGGAGGACGAGGGATGAATTTGAAGATCGTTACCGCGCAATCGGAAGTCGAGACGGACGATACCGGAACCTATCCGGATGGCATGATGGAACGCGTTCTGGTCGAATTTTCCACAAGATCCGAGCTGCAGCATCGTAAGTCCCACGAGCGGGATTACGGTGCGCGCAAGGCTGTCAGACCGATACCGGCCGGGTTGGCTTGAGGGACTGAGAAGGCCATCTGCCCACGCGAGCGGCATGCTACAAGCCCGTAATCGCGATCAGATATAAAGCGGTGCCATTCTGCGCCAGGTGCTTGCACCATGCGCTCGCCCATTCCACACATGCAGCCGATGGCCGATCTGCTTCTCGGTCAGTAGTCGGCTAAGATAGCGATTGTTGTCGAAGAATGGATCGGCGTCGCCGATCGTCATGACGATATCGATCTGGCGCAGTTTCTCCAGTTGCCATTCGCAGGAGAGTCCCGGCAGAAAATGGGTCGGCGTGTGAAAGTAGATATCATCGTCATAATAGCCGTCGAACAGATCACTGAAGAATTCCACCTTCGTCGTCAGATCGTAACGGCCGGAAAAGGCGACCAGCTTGCGGAACAGGTGAGGATGGCGGAAGACCAGGCTTGCAGCCTGGAAGGCGCCGAGGCTGCAGCCATGAACGATAGTGCACTCATGCCCATTCTTCTGCGCCATCAGCGGCAGCACTTCGTGGAGAATATATCCCTCGAAGGCACTATGGCGGCAAATGCGTTCGGCCGGGTGGCGATGGGAACCATAGAAAGTCTCCGTGGCCAGGCCCTCGATGCAGTAAAGCTGAAGATGTCCGGCATTCAGCTTATCGGCAAGACTGGCGACGATGCCGATCTGCTCGTATTGCCAGAAGCGACCGTCACGCGTGGGGAACACCAATACCTTGGCGCCGGCATGGCCGAACACCAGCAACTCCATGTCTCGATCCAGCCTCGGGCTGTACCAGCACAGGTATTCGCGGTTCATAGCACCTTGAAAAATCGCCCGACCTTGTCTTGCAGAATTGCGTTCTGCTCTTCCATGCCAGCGTACTCGAAATGGCCGGCATCGAGGATGAAGATTTCGTTAAATTTCTGCGTCGCATTTGCGACGGAGAATTGGCATGGAGGAGCGACTGCGGGATCGAAAAGGGCAGGCGCGACCAGCATCGGTACGGTGATGCGACTTGCCGCGATCGCGGCATCGAAGAAGCGCAGCGTCTCCAGAACGCTGCCATGTCGTTTCTGATAGGCCTGGACGGATTGTGCACTGCCAACAGTCGGCAAGGTCAGCCATAGCTGCCTGTGGCCGAAGGTCGGAACGATGAGATGCCCGCGCCTGATCCTCGCATCGAATGGAATTGCCAGAGCGCCGATCCCGCCACCGAAGCTGATGCCGCTGTAACCGATATGGCCGGCAAGCCAGGGATAAAGGGTCTCGAGGGTGGAAACGGCGAGCCAAATGTCGTCGACACAGCCGCCGATGACATAGCGAGCGCGGCTTTCGATGCCGCAAAGAACATGTCCGGGGGCATCCGCGGGGATCTGCGGGCTGGCGCTGAGGGAAAGCCCGCGGCAGCACGGAAACAGGACGGCCGTCTCTTCCACGGGCAGATCGAACTCAGGTTGGTCTCGTCCGCCATATCCGTGTCCGACGACGAGGCCACGCCGCACTTGACGCGCGCGCGGGACGAGCAGCCAGCCGTTGATCTGAAACGATCCCGTCGACACGTAGCTGATATCGAAGACATGCCAATCGGCATGGCGCAGCCGGCTATGCCGCAGCCTCGGCTCCGGGTCGACCGTAAGGGCGGCCTTGTAGCGTTGCTGCCAGAAATCATCGAAGCCGGTCGGCGCCTGCGGCGGTTCTATAGCCAGCAATTGCTCCGGCTCCATGCCGTAAGTGGGATCGAAATCGAAGGGATGGGTCGTCGGGATGGTCATGAGAAATTTGTCGCGTGAAAGGGCGATTGATGTGTGAGGTATAGCCAATCACACATTCGGTTTGCAGTTCCCGCCATGGAAAATTCAGGCAGGCGAGGCTGACCTCGGCCGCATGGTCTTGCCGCCGATAGGCGCGTCCCAGGATCCGGCCGATCTTCAGCGGGAAATTGCCTGGCACTTCCGGCCCGGAACGAGAAAGCCCCGCTCCGATCGCTGCTCCTGGAATTTGCCATGAAAGTCCATCGTCCCTGGCAGACATTCAGCTGTTGCGGCTTTGACCACACACAGCGAAAAGATGACGCAAATAGACCGGCTTTCTTGCAAACCACTGTCGCCTCGTCAGCTTCGTTGGAGTATAGTGGTCAAATGGTGAGGATCTTGACAGTACTGGCCGGAATTTTGATTGCAGGCTCCGCATTGGCGGGGCAAAATCAAGTCGTTCAGAGCGGTTACAAGATTCAAGATTGCTCGAGCGCGGTGGATGAAGTTCTGACCAAGACGAAAGGGCGCCTCCTGTCTGTCAAGCCGCGCGAGAATCGCTGTATCGTTACTGTCATCGTTCCGCATGGCGAACAACGGCCGGAAAAGGTGGTCGTTCGTGTCGATTTCAATGATAATGACAACAACCAAAACAATGGCCAATAGCTGCAGGCGGTAAAAGGGACCGCGTGAAAAATGGGCGAAGTCATCCAGTTCCGGCCCAAAACGAAATCCGGCAAACACCTTTACGCGCAAGCCCAAATAGAAAGGGAACTGCTGCTTCCTGTCGCCGCCGCGCAATCACCCGCTGGAAAGAGCAGCCGTGCAAATCAGCCGGACGTACCGCCTGGGGTGAAATCGAATGCAGGTTTTCCAGTGAACGGCATCGCTATCGTCTTAGGTGCGGTCCTGATTTATGTGCTTATGATATCGCATGTCGTCGGCCAGCCGCATTATTCTGCCCGCGCCAACCTGATGCCATCGGTTTTCGTGCAGAACTAGATTTGTCCGGCAGCAATGTCCCGGCAAAGCCAAACCGGAGCACTCGGTCCGCCACCCATGCAAACTCATTTTCGGCGCTATTTTTTCCCAACGCTCCCGCAGGCATGATGCCGACTGCTGTCGCGCCACGATCGACGGGCCGCAGCTCGTCTCCCCCCCCCTGCGAACGCACGAGGGAGATCCGACAACATTTCTTTGCAAAAGGTCCGCAATTGGCCATGTTTCGGTAAAGGCGCCGCCACAGTTCTCATGAGAATGACCATTCGAGATTTGTCCAATGGAGCGGTCGATGGATACGCAGCCTGTGAAATGGTGGAATGGCCAAAGCGAGACAACCCGGAGGCTCGGATCCGCGCTCGCGGTTTGCGGCACTGTCGTCGGTGCTCTCTATGTGATTGTGCAGACCGGTCCCAGCGACCGCGCCATGCGATCTATCGACGATATCGGCCGCATCGCGATCAACGGCCCGAGACCCGTACAGCAGCTCGCCATGAACGACTTGCAGACAGCGATCGACGCGAGCCCCGCAAGACCTTTGATGTCGGTGCCGATTCCGCAACCGTCGCCGCTTGCCGCCGGGATCAAGAGCAGCGCGCCGGCAAACCGGGTGGCAGTCCACGCCGCTACGGCGAAGGCGAACGTCGCATCGGCCGGTGACGTGGAACATTTCAACCGCTGCCTGCCGCAATGCGAAACGCGCGATCCGCTCATTGCTGGTCATCCGGAATATGCCGAGGCCGCTCCATCGCCGGAGACCGACAATCCTCCGGTCGCCGTGGAAGAAAGGGTCGGATTCCATCCGCTCGAGGGTGCGCGTCACCTATTGAACAGAGCCGCGGATGCCCCCGGCGTGATGTTGCGCCGCAGTCGGCAGGCAATCGACCGCATGGACTGGTAGTCTATTCCCGCAGGCCGGGCGCCTAGATCGGTTCAGCTCTTCACGGAATCTCTGAGCCGCTTTATCTCTTTGCTTTCACGCAATTCCGGACCGAAAACCGCTCCGCACTTTTCCCGGAATTGCTCTAGAATGCACGCTCCGCCCAGATCTTTGCCAGCTCCACGAGCGTTTTGACTGCTTTTTCCATATCTTGACGGCTGACCCATTCCAGCGGGGAGTGAAAGGCGTGGCCGCCGGCGAAGATATTGGCGCACGGCAAGCCCATGAACGACAGCCTGGACCCATCTGTGCCGCCGCGAATGCTGCCGCGCACGGGCGTCATGCCGGCCCGCCGGATCGCTTCGATGGCATTATCCACGATCTGCGGATGGCGATCGAGGATCGTCTTCATGTTGCGGTACTGGCGCTTGACGGTGAATGTGTGGGAGGAGCCGGGATAGGCCGCCATGGCCTCTTTGACGATCGCTTCCAGCATGGTTTCCTTCTCGACGAGACCTTGCTCGTCGAAATCGCGGATGATGAAGCCGAGTGAAGCCTTCTCCATGGAGCCGCTGACACCGGTCGGATGGATGAAGCCCTCCCGTCCGGCTGTCGTTTCGGGAGCGATCTCTTTTGGCAGCCTGTCGATGATCGCGCCCGCGATCTTGATGGCATTCTCCATTTTTCCCAGGGCGAAGCCGGGATGAATGGCCACGCCTTGGATGACGACTTCGACGCTGTCGGCGGAAAAGGTCTCGTCTTCTATATGTCCCGCCGTTTCACCGTCGATCGTATAGGCGAACTGCGCTCCCAACTTCTTCAGATCAACCTTGTCGACGCCGCGCCCGATCTCCTCATCGACCGTAAGCAGGAGCTTGATCGTGCCGTGGCGGATATCAGGGTTGTCGACGAGATATTGAGCGGCGGTCACGATTTCGGCGAGGCCGGCTTTATCGTCGGCTCCGAGCAGCGTCGTTCCGTCCGAAGTAATGATGTCATTACCGATCTGATCGCGCAGGGCAGGGTGCTCGTCGACAAGGATGACCTGCTGCGGGTCACCGGCAAGGCGAATATCGCCGCCGCCATAGTTTCGCAGGATCTGCGGCTTGACGTTGGTGCCGGTAAAGTCGGGCGCGGTGTCCATGTGAGAACAGAAGCAGATGACGGGAACCGGTTTGTCTATATTCGACGGAATGGTGGCGTAGACATAGCCGTGCTCATCCAGATGCGCATCGCTCAAACCGATCGCCAGCAGCTCCTCGACAAGGATCCTTCCGAGATCCCTCTGCTTTTCGGTGGAAGGCTGCGTGGACGAGGTCGGGTCCGATTGCGTATCGACGACAACATAACGAAGAAAGCGATCGGTGACTGTATCGGTCATGAACCTGGCTCCAGAATATCTTTAATTTTCTATAGCTGTAGCGCCGCGCGGATGCAGCGATAAACCGATTTCGCGCCGAAAGGCGGCAACATCCAAGACGGCTCGCGCTGTAGCGGACAAAACAATGGCCGCTCCGGCGCCAGGCAAGAGCGGCCACACCATGATGGCTTGAAGCTGTGGCCGAAACCCTCACTCGGCCGACGTCAGCGTGACCGACGTGCCGGTTGCGGCAAGGTTCAGACCGAGCTGACCCGTTACGCTCACGGTCTGAAGATGGATGGAACCGGAGGTGCCGCCGACGAGGATGTTGGTACCGACGCCCGCACCGACGGTCGCCTCGACGGTGGCACCCTGATAAAGGCCGCTCAGAGAACCATGATGATAGCCGGCTGTCGGCGCGAAAACCAACCAGACAAGCCGGCTGCGCGTCGTGAAGCCGAGATCGACCCCCATCTTTCTGATCGCACCGGTGTAATGATCGACGCGTTCGCGTCCGACGGTCGAATGGAAGGTGCAGTCCACCTCTTTTGCCGAGCCGAGGACATAGCCGACGCCGCCGCCGATTTCGCATTCGAGGTAGCCGATTTTCACGCCATTGCGCTGGTCCGCCTCTTCTTCGCGATAGGTCGTCGGCATATCCGCCGCCCGTGCCACCGCCGCGCCCGCAACGATCAACGATGCTGCTGAAAACGCCAGGGTCAAAATTTTTCTCATCTGTTTTCTCCTTGTCAGAGTATTATGGGTGGCACGCACCCTCGTGATCGGGCCGATAGAATCAACCCTTACTTAACATTCGTACGCGCACAACGATCCCAAAAATAAGGCGGCTATCGTCATGATCCACGCTACAATATAGGGAAGCCCGTCCGCAGCGGCATCCCCGCACCGTTTCACGTTTTGCAACCGACTGAATCGCACCGTACAAAATCGGTGGCTTGCGATTAGCCGTGCTGCAGCAGCTTCTCCTTTGCGGCGAAAGCAAACACGTCGACCGGTTCGCCAAGTCCTTTGAGCGGGAAAGAGCCGAGGCTTTCCATGTCGCGCTGGCATGCGGCCATGTCGACGAACGCCTTTGAAAGCAGCACCGGCCGCTTGACCTCCTTGGTCAGCGATTCCAGCCGCGAGGCGATATTGACGGCCGGACCGATGACCGTGAAATCAAGCCGAGTGCGTGAGCCGATATTGCCGTACATCACATCGCCGACATGCACGCCGACGCCATAGCGCAATACTTCGCGGCCGTGCTTGCGATTTTCTTCGTTGAGCGCTGCAATGGCCGTTTGCGCCTCGCTGACGGCGAGAAGGAGATTGTGGCAGGCATTCGGATCGCTCAAGGGAAAAATGGCCAAAAGCCCATCGCCCATGAATTTGAGGATCTCGCCGCCGTGCTTTTCGATCGGTTCGACCATCGCATCGAAATAGCCATTCAGCAGCTCGATGACATCGTCGCGCGGCCACATGTCCGAAATGGTCGTGAAATCACGCAGATCGCAGATGAGGATAGCGGCACCGACCGTCGTACCGCTGCCTCGGGTCGTGGCGCCCGCCAGGATCTTTTCGCTGGCATGCGGTCCGACATAGGTGCGCAGCAGCGTGCGCGCCATGATGTTCTTCAGCCGGATCTCGGTTACCATCGTCAGCGCCGGCAGCAGATCCTTCAGGAAGGTAATGTGCTGCTCGGTGAAGCCGCCGGGGGCATCTGCGGCGAAGGTCACGATGTGGCGCTTGCCGAGCGTGTGGTAGATCGGCCAGGCGATATAGTCGGTCAGTCCTTCCGCATGCATTTCCTTGTAGAGCGGATAATTCAGTTCCGCATTTGGGCAGGTTTCGAGATTTTTCCGGACTTCGGTCGCGCCGTTGAAGATCTCGTTGATGGGGCTTGCCAGAAACTGAGGCGTATTCTCGACCCCGTAGCTGAAGGTGGCGATATCCGCCTCCTTCATGCCGGTGCGCCATAGAAGTCTTGCGCCGAGCCATTGCGGATGCAACGTTCTGAAATGCATCGTCGCTCTGCCGATCGGAATCCCGACCGCCCGCATTTTTTCGCAGAGTTCGACAAGGATGTTGTCGATGAACCGCTGGTCGCGGACATCATTCATAAGCCAATCAAGGATCTTGCTTTGTTTTGTCGGCCAGCTGCCTTGATCGTCCTGCGTCGAAGCGGCAACTGCCTCTATGGAAGATTGCATTTCCTATACCCCACAAATTCCGTCATCCGTCATGGATCGTGAGCGCTATTCAGTCCGAATAGAACTATACGCGTCTCGCCAGTGACCGGGAACGGCAATCGCCTCCAATTCGCGATTTCGTATATTATTTGCCCGGCTATGGCGGAAGAGCCTTGAATCGGCCATAGGCTTGATATGGTCCCTCAACTCCCGCAGCGCAATATTCTATCGAAGAGGCAAGGCATTGAGAGCATATCTGGCAGGCCCGGAAGTCTTCCTTCCCAACGCGAGAGAAATCCTCGATCGCAAGATCGCACTGGCGCGCAGCTACGGCTTTACGCCTGTTTCGCCCGGCGATCTCGCCGTGCCCGAGACGGAAACACGCCGCCAGCGCGGCCTTGCCATCAGCGCGATCAATGAGAGGCTGATGTCCGGCGCCGACCTCATCATTGCCAACCTGACGCCGTTTCGCGGTATTGCAGCCGACGTTGGAACCGCTTTCGAGCTCGGGTTCATGTGCGCGCGCGGCTGTCCGGCATTCGCTTTTTCCAACTGTGTCGACGATCATTTCGAACGTGTGAGTGGGCTTTACGGCGGAGAGGTTCGGCTGGGACCGGACGGTCGCCATCGCGGTCCCGACGGCATGGCGCTGGAAAACTTCGACATGGCCGACAATTTGATGCTCGATGGCGGCATAGCGGCGCGCGGCGGCGTCATCGTTACCCGCAAGGTCGCATCGGATCAGCGTTTCCTTGATCTCACAGCTTTCGAGGAATGTCTGGACTTGGCTGCCGAGAAACTGCTGAAGCAAGCCGCCAGCGTGTGATGTGCCGCCTATTGGCTGTTTCTTTCGCTGTTGCAGTGACGTGGTAAACGTTCGTTTGAACTTCACCATATCCCGAGGGCTTCATTGACGGCTTCGGCTCGCGCAGGCAGTTGTTCATAGGCAGCAATGTCCGGTTCGGCAAAGGCCGCCAAGCCAAGCGATCTAAGGATATCGCGTCCTTCTAGGTCCTGGTGGGCGCCAACCAGTGCGGCGCGAAGCGCCGCAACGATTTCCGGAGACTGCTGCCGGGAGGCAACCAGCAGAGGAAAAGGTGCCGGCTTTGTCGTGGCGATAACTCGCAATGGTGCAATCACGTCCGGCTCATGAATATTCAGAAGCTGATAGGCATAAGCATCAATGGCGCCGACATCGACGGCGTCCGAACGGATCGCTTCGATGACGCCGCGCGGATTGAGGAGAGGGCCGACAGTCTTGTTCGCCTTCCCTCCGCCAAGCGATGCAAAGAATTCCCGTGGCGCATTATAGCCGGATTGCGAGTCCCGCACGGTCCAGCCCCAGCGCACGGCCGCAAGATCGGCTTCTGTGAGCGTCCGGTCACGCGCGGTGACGATATGGCTTGCGTAGACGGGCTGCCCGTTTGCCCAGTCTGCCAGCGAAACCGGAGCGGCCAATGGCTGCGGACACTCTGCTTTCGGCAATTGGGAGAACGGAAAACCGCACATGAAGACGGCCCCCATGTCCGGGCGAGCCCACAGCTCCGAAAGAGGTGCGGGGGCGGCATGGGCAATGACCTCGAGTTCGACGCCCGACCGGTCTGTGAGCCAACGAAAGAGCCGATCCCAAAGCCCCGATATTTTCGGGCTCAGATTGTACATTCGCGAGCAGGCAATCGCAGGAGCTGGAGATACCGTCATGCCGCGTCACGCAAACCGAAGCCGCTGGCCAATATTCATGCGTTTTGCTTTTTCGACCATCGCCGCGCCGAGCGCGACGTCGGTCGTGCTAAGGCCACGATGCCAGAAGAGGATGGTTTCGTCGTCGCTTTCGCGGCCGGGCTTGGCGCCGCAAACGATCTGGCCGATTTCGGCATGCAGCGTCTCGGCCGTCACCTTGCCCTCATCGACATGGCGGCGAAGCGCGCCGAACGGGCGGCCGGGGCCGCACTGTCCCCAATCGTCGACGACGACCTTGTCCATGATGTCTGTGAGGTCGAATTCGAGCGCGCTCATGGTGCCGTAGGGTACGACGAAGGCACCTTTCTTGACCCAGGCGGTCTTGAAGAGCGGCGTCGGCTCCGGCAGGCGGCTTGCCTCGATCATGATATCGGCGCCTTTCAGGCAATCCTCCCAATTGTCCGTCACGATAATTTTCTTGCCTAGATCGGCTTCCAGCCGTGCTGCGAAAGCGTCTCGGCTTTCCGGGCGGCGCGAGTGCACGCGGATCTCATCGAAATCGAAGAGGTGATCGAGCAGCCGCACGTTCCAGTAGGAGGTGCCGCGTGCGCCGATATGGCCGAGGATCTTGCTATCCTCGCGCGCGAGATGGCGGGCGCCGATGGCGGTGACTGCGCCGGTGCGCATGTCGGTGATGGCAGTCGCATCGACGATCGCCTTCGGCACGCCGGTGCGCGGATCGAACAGGTTAAGGACCGCCATTTCGGAGGGCAGCCCCTGCTTGTAGTTGTCGACGAAATCGCCGACGACCTTGACGCCGGCATAGTCGAGCGGCTTCACGTAACCGCGCAACACGTTGAAATGACCTTTGTCGGAGCTCTCAGGCACGAGATGGACGCGGGGCTCAATCACGGTCTCGCCGCGTCCTTGCGCATCAAGCGCCTTGGTCACGCCGTCAAGGATTTCATCATTGGAAAGCGCCAGCGCCTTGGCATCGATGGCGTTCAGATAGTCGATCCAGATTTCCTGCATTACCGTTCTCCAGGCATGTCACCGGCCGTGCCGGTCTGTCGAATGATGCAGGTCGATAGGCGGCCTGCGGGAAAGTGAGATGACAGGCGGGAACCGCCTTGCCGCGAGGTTGATCAGGTTGCAGACTTCATGGCCGTATCTGCAATGAACCCCGATACTCTTTGAAAGTCGGGACCTTGGGCGCGGTCCTCCTCAAGCGGCAGCACCAGTTGGCGCACCTTGCGATAGGCGCGCTGCGTTCCGCTGCCGAGTTCGCCCGCCACACCGCGCAGATCAACCGCCTGGGCGGACGCGACAAGCTCGATCGCCACGAGATAACGAAGCCGCTCGATCATCGCTTCGATTTTCGAGAGAACACTCGGCGCCATCGACGCCTGATCCTCGATGCCATCGGCCACCGGGATCGGTGTGAGCGAAACCGGCATGGCCAGATGTCGTATCTCGGCTTCGAGTGCCGAGACCGTTTTCTGCACCGTGGCAAAGCCTGTTCTGCTCTGCCCGAGTGGGGTCAGGAAACGTGGCAGCTCCGACATGCCTGGAGACATGATTTTCATGCTGCGATAGGCAGTCGCAGCCGCACAATGGGCGATCGCCTGGCCAAGCCGCTCCCATGCCAGAACGAAGGCCGTCATGTCGAAATTGCCATGTGACAGGATAAGCCCTTCCTCCGCCAGCACGACGGGATTGTCGCCGGAGCTGGCAAGCTCGATCTCGGTTGCGGCGCGCGCTTCGCCGATCGCATGGAGGAGGGCGCCCCAAACCTGCGGGGCACAGCGATAGCTCAAGGGATCCTGCAGGCGCCGCGCCGCGCCATCGATAAGGAGAGAGCTTCCGGACAGCAGCTCGCGAAGCCTTGCCGCCGCCTCGCGCTGGCCGAAGGCCGGCCTTGCCGCCAGCGCCCGGTCGTCGAAGGCCGATACATTGGCGCGGAATGCCTCGAAATTCAGCGCGACAGCCGCAAGCGACCAATCGAACAAGCGTTCGATATCCTCGATGCACAGGCATGCCTTGCCAACCGACAGGCTGTTGGCCACCACGAGGACATGTCCGTCCTTGGGTCCGATCGGCAAAGGCATCAAGCCTGCCTTCGATAAAGCATCCTTTGCCGGCATGGCGGTGCCGTCAAGTTCGGCCTCACCATCTCCCAGTAAGGCCCGTCCCATATGTGCCAAGGGCGCAAGATCGGCTGCACCGATCGAACCGAGCGATGGCACCACCGGATGAAAGCCCGCATTCAACGCGGCGACGAGGCCTGCGAAGACCGGCAGCGACACGCCGGAGCCGCCAGCCGCCATGCCGGCGATGCGGGCGGCCATCATTGCCCTTACCGCTTCGCGCGGTAACGCTGGCCCGACGCCGACTGCGCGGGCTTGCGGCACGCGCATTTGAAAAGCAATGAGGTCGTCGGTGGCTAGGCGAGTGTCGACGCCCGCGCCCAATGCCGTCGTCAAACCATAAACAGGCCGGTCGGCCGCCAGATAGCGTTCAACGACAGCGCGGGCTGCGGCGATCTTGTCTTCGACGTCAGGCGAAACCTCGATCCGTGCGCTGCGTCGCGCGATTGCAGCAATGTCGCCTATCTTCGGTGCAGCATCCGTGAAAGACACAATGTGTACGGCTTCGGTCATGCCTGCTTGCCTCCAGGAAAAGCACTTATAGCCCGGCGGCTCTTTCTCGATCCAGCCTCTTGACGGTATTTGTTATAGGGATAGGTGAGCAGTGCGCATATCCCCGGTCGAAAGTCGCGAATATTTCCTTGTCAGCTCTCCGATCAACGATCGAATGGGGGCGGGCGCGCGGATCGCCAGGCGATGCCCAGCGCGAACAAGCTGTTGCCAATTAAGTGTTCGGATTGTCCGAGGAATTTATCGCACGGCTGGCTTAACCGCTCTAATTTCTAGGTGTTCCAAGGGTTGATGACGTTTAAGCCGGCAGCCTCAAAAGGGCCAGTATCGCGCGTGGCTACGATAAGGCCGTGGGAAGCGGCCGTGGCGGCAATATAGCCGTCCGCCTTGCCAATGGATTTGCCCGCCGCCCTCGCCAGCGCCATCAGGTCGGCATAGGCTTGCGAGGCGTCCAGGTCGAACAGCAGAATCCGGTTGGCAAAGGCCGGCAAAACCTCTCTTTCCAGTCGGTCTTGATAGATCCTACGTCGCTTGCCTTCCGGCATCGTCGCCAAGCCGAAGCGCAGTTCGGCAACCGTGATGATCGAGAGGTAAAGAGTATCGATCATCTGTGCGTCGATCCACGACAACACATTGGGATCCGGCGTGGCCTTCCACAGCTCGGAAATGACGTTGGTATCGAGAACGATCATTCGAAGCTAATCGGTTCGACCGGGGTCTTGTCGCGAAGCTGATTGAAGCTCTCGGCTTCAGCCTCGGTTAGCCCCCCCGCTTCGCGGGCGATGGATGTCAACAGCGAACCTAGTTTCAGACGACCTTCCGGCTTTGCCGCTTTTTCCAGAATGTCGCGGATTTCGGCTTCAGTGCTGCGACCATGCATAGCAGCTCGCACCCGGATCGCGCGATGCACCTCGTCCGGAACATTGCGGATGGTGATGGATGCCATTGCTTCATGCTCCCACATTTGATTGCATTGATAGCAATATATAGGAGTGCAATCAGATAAATCAACAGAAACCGGGCTGCCGGAGTTTTGCCGCGCTTGCGAATCCAATATGAGC
>NZ_JAUQTZ010000050.1:0-42370 GCF_059803845.1 Rhizobium sp. UFLA01-1127
CAGGACACGGCGCGCATCACGCATGCGCAGTCGGCCGACGACTATGTCTCGATCGGCCGCGATGTGGAGAGCCAGGTTCTCGCCCGCGCCATCCATGCGCATATCCATTTCCGCACCTTCCTCAACGGCAACCGCACCGTCGTCTTCCCGGCAAGCCCAGGCTCCTACGCTTCCGAACGCATGGGGTGAGTGATGGCGCTCGTGACAGTGAGCGCCGCACATCGTGCCGCCGGCCAAAAGCCGCCGGCGTTTTAAATGACGGCGTGTTCGCCCTTGCGGATGTCCGCTTTTCCCGATTGGTGTCTTGCGCGCCAATCACTCGGCTGCCATCTGGAGCCGCGATCGCCTCCATTTTCTCATGACACCCATGGCCTCGCGCATACTGGCGGCCCGGAGCGAAGCGATATCAGCTTGCCGATGCAGCGGCGAAAACCGCAAGCTGAGCCTCGAAGGCGCGCCTGTATGCGGGCCGGGCTTCGCCGCGGGCAACATAGGCCGAAAGGTTTTCATATTCGCGCAGCATGCCTGATTCCTTCAGCCTCAGCAGGACCGATATCATCAGAAGATCGCCGGCGCTGAACGCGCCATCGAGCCAGTCGGCGTCGCCGAGCCGAGCGGAAAGCTCGTTCAGCCGCTGGCGGATGCGTTCGTCGATCATGGACAGGCGCTGCTCGTACCAGGTCTGATCGCGCTCCTGGAACCTTGCGGTCGCACGCTCGATGATCGGCGGCTCTATTGTGGAAAGCGCGGCAAACATCCATGTGATCGCGCGGGCTCGCGCGCCTGCATCGTCGGGCAACAGGCCTGCGTGGCGTTCTGCGATATGAAACACGATCGATCCGGATTCGAACAAGACGAGATTGCCTTCTTCATAGGTGGGAATCTGCCCGAAGGGATGAAGCTCGATATGTGCGGGCTCCTTCATTGCCCTGAAGGAAAGCAGGCGCACCTCGTAAGGTTGCCCGACCTCTTCGAGCGCCCAGCGAACGCGCATATCGCGCGCCAGACCTCTGCCGCGATCGGGCGAGTTTTCAAAGGCGGTAATCGTTATCGTCATTGCGGCTCTCCGTGCTTGTCCGTCTTAAAGACGACCGGCCCGGCGGGATTCCGACACCCGTTTGCGAAATAGTTCCTGGCCGAGGACATGCCGAACACCGCCAGGCTGCCGAAAGAAACCGCGCCGTTTCATCCATTTCCGGGGGATCGATTCATGGGTAGATGGAGCGGCACACGCGCGCCACGATATTGCGCAGCCATCGATGAGCGGGATCGGCATCGGCGCGCGGGTGCCATATGGCGGCGATGAGTATTTCAGGCGTTTCGAACGGCAATTCGAAGCTGCGAATGCCAAGCCTGGCCACCCCCTCGTTCACTTTGCCCCTGCCGAGGCAGGAGAGGGGGACGGCCGCGATGAAATCCGTCGATGCTGCTATTCTCATTGCATCCGGAAAGCCTGGCACGACAACGCGGATTTCCCGTTTCAGACCCTTCCGTTCCAAGGCCTCGTCGACCGCATCGGCAAATTCTCCCCGCCTGGAAACGGCGATGTGGCCGCCGGCCGCATAGCGCTTCGCCGTCACCGCCCCGCCCGCCAGCACGGGATGGCCTTCCCGTGCCACCCCGACCAGTCGATCGCGAATAAGCAGACGCGTGCGCAACTCGGGTGCGGGCACGCCCAGTACGCCGATTTCCAGATCGATCAGTCCTTCCCGCAGCGTATGCGGCTCCTTGTCCAGTTTGAGTGCGAACCGGACGCGAACGCGAGGGGCGGCTTCGGTAATGGCCGACACGAGGGGCGCAGACATCAGTTCAAGAAAGGCCTCGCTGACGCGGATCGAAAAGGTGGTTTCCAAGGTTGCAATATCGAGTTCGCTTGCGGCCGGCCGCAGAATGGTCTGCGCATCTTGGGTTACGGCGTGGACACGATCGCGCAGGCTTTCGGCAAAGCGCGTCGGCACAAGAGATCTGCCTGCCCTGACGAGCAACGGGTCACCCGTTACGGAGCGCAGCCGAGACAGCGTCCGGCTCATGGCGGACGGACTAAGTCCCAGCCGCTTCGCCGCCTCGGTCACGCTGCCTTCGGCAAGCAGGACGTCAAGCGCCACGAGGAGATTGAGGTCGATATCTTCCATGATGATTGCGTAGATCATATCGGGCCGGCCGCATAGCGTCCAGCGCAACTATTCTTTGCACTCCTTGCGTCTGGCGAAATCCATATTGCACTTTCATATTGGCCTTACGGCAACTAGCAAAGGAGGCATGCGACATGCCCTCATCATCCTCCACAGGCACCATCCTCATAGTCGGCGCATCGCGTGGGCTCGGTCACGCCATGGCCGAAGAATTCTTCAAGAAGGGCTGGTCCGTCATCGGCACGGTGCGGGCGTCGGCATCAAGGACGAAGCTTCACGATCTGGCAGACAGCTCCGGCGGCCGCGTCAACATCGAAATGCTCGACATCAATGAACCGGAGCAGCTTGCGTCACTGCGCCGGCGTCTCAATGGCCGCGTTCTCGACATTCTGTTCGTCAACGCAGGCACGACCAATGTCCCGACCGAAACGATCGGCGAGGTCACGACCGAGGAATTCATCCGCGTCATGGTGACGAACGCGCTCAGCCCGATGCGAACCGTCGAGGGCCTGCAGGACCTTGTCTCGCCCGCGGGGCTGATCGGCGTGATGTCGTCGGGGCAGGGCAGTGTCAGCAACAACACGACGGGCATGCGGGAAGTCTATCGCGGCAGCAAGGCGGCCTTGAACACCCTGATGCGCAGCTACGCCGCCCGGCACGCGAGCGATGCGCGGGCATTGGTGCTCATGGCTCCTGGTTGGGTCAGGACCGATATGGGCGGCCCGGACGGACGGCTGACGATCGAGGAAAGCGTTCCGAATCTGGTGAACGTACTTCTCGGTCAACGAGGAAAGCCGGGCCTGGAATATCTGGATTATCTCGGTCGAACGGTTCCTTGGTGAGCATATGAATGGCAGGTTGCGCACAGCCATTCCGCAATTTACCGGAGCAGCTCCATTTGTCCTTCTTTGGGCAGCAGATCGCGCGCTTGTCAAAGCATTTGGCTGAATACACAACGGAAATGCTTCGAACTCGTCCGACCGACCCAAAACACTCGCTGGACCGCTGTCGCCCGATCGGCGATTGCACGAAACACTAGGCATTCAGTCCCGTCATTTGATGGATCGGGTTTAACCTCAATCGTTTTGGCTCGGATGTCCACTGATGTTCGGTCAATTGCGACAAGGTGACAGAGCCTGTCTTCCGCCGTCCGCACCTCGGCAATATCCATGTGGCAGTAGTCAATCAGGTAGCTCTTGAACTTCTTTTTCGACTCCTTCAACCTCGGGCAGACGAGATATGCCGTGACGTTGCAGGCATCGGGTGGGATAGACCTGTTCCTCCACATCTCCGCGCTTCGGAGCGGTGGCTCGCCCGATAAGGGCACCAAAGTTGCCTGTGATCTCGGCGAGGACCGCAGAACCGGAAAGTCTAACGCGGAAAACGTCGGCATCCTCTAACTCTTCATATAAGGCGAGCGAGAGGCTCCAGGTGGGTGCGCCCGACCCTCCTTTATCCCTTGTGGACGAATCACTTCCTTCCCTTGCCGAAAGGCAGGTTGCCCCTAGTTTGCGAATCTCTAATGATTTGCGAGGGTTAGTAATTGTGAGCTATGATTGGAGCGGCGTCAGGACACGGCGCATCAAAGCGATAAAGATGACGGTTTCGGTGGCGGTGGCCGTGGTCGTTCTGGGCACGCCGACAATGCTTTGGCTGAACGGTTCACTTTGACCCGTCAAGGCGCGGGAACCGTTCGGTCGGTGATGCCCTCCCGCCCGCCGATCTCGGCTACTTCCTCGCGGCTTGCATGCCCTAACGCTTTCGCGATTTCCGACGATCGACGAAGCCGATAAATCGGCGGGGAATTCAGGCGGCTTGATCGCAGTCCTGCTTCATTTCCCGCCTTGAGCAATAGTCAAGCTCTATTTCGAGCAGCCTTGTGGCCTGGGCAAGCGCATTTTCCGCCTCGGCGAACAAATGCGACCTATCGTCCGTTCTTGCCTTGCCGTAATCTGCGGCGCGCAGCAAAACGAACTCGGCAAGATCAATGCATTCCGGCGTCGGCCGAACGAGGTTCAGGCAATAGCGCAGATTGATGGCGACCTCGAGAGCGAATTCGGCGGCGGAGAAATCCAATATGGCGCCCGGTGGAGCTGAACGGGCCAGATATATCCTCCAGTCTTGGGTCGTCATGGTTCCCTCTCCATCGGATCGGTCGCGCGGGGCGTGACCTGTTTCGCCTGCCGGTTCTCGCAGAGATGTCATCAGGGTCCCGGCCATTGCATTTGCGTCGGCATGGCCCGGCGTGCCCGTAGTCATATCGGCTGGCGAAAGGCGCTTTCAATCACGCAATCACGCAATTGGGCTTCAGTCCGTTTCTGCCTCCGACGTTGGTCTGATGCCCCGTCGCCAAAAGGTCTCGCGTGCGATTGCTGAAGTCCAAACCGGGCTTTCTCCGCTTGATTAAGACTTGACCCCTTACGTTGTTGCGGCGATTTGATATGGGAATCAGAACCTTGCCAATCGGCGATGCGCAGCGGCGCTTTCGTGCCAGGGAGCGGCTGCTCGTTGCCGGATCCAATCGGAGCCTCAGGAGGCTACAGGTGTCATTGCGTCGAAAGCTTATCGCTGTCCTGCCGTGTCTATCGCTGACCCTGGTCAACACGGCACTGCCCTACACCGTCAAAATACACGGCGTTTCCGCGACATTCGTACAGCAGATGGCGGAGGCCAAAGGGGGTAACGGCAATGGCGGCGGCAACGGTGGCGGAAACGGTAATGGCGGAGGCAATGGCAACGGCGGCGGAAACGGTAATGGCAACGGCGGCGGCAATAGCGGCAACAGCGGTGGCAACGGTAATGGAAACGGGAACGGCAGTGGCAATGGCAATGGCAATGGCAAAGGAAAGGATAATGGCCAGTCGTCCAGCGCCAAGAGCGCAACCCAAAGCCAGGTCGATTCCGATCAATCGAGCGATGACGGCAATGGCTCGATTACCGTTCACCACAAGGATGGGATGAGCGAAAATATACGAAGCGGACGCTACGTGATGAGGGATTCAAAGGGCCGCACCATCATCAACCGCACTGCGACGACCGCGGACGAGCAGCGGCTCAAATCCTTCCTTCACTGACGGCGCCTTTCAATCTCATCCCGGAACGCCATGGCAGCTTCCGTTCTGTTGCTTACCTCGAGCTTGGCGAAGATCTGCGTCATGTGATGCTTGATGGTCTTTTCATGCAGGTCGAGCTTCAGTCCTATGTGCTTGTTGCTCAAGCCCGCAGAAGCGAGCTCCAGCACTTCCCTTTCCCGATCCGTCAGCGCGTTGAAGGGATTGACCTGAGCGGCCGATCCGTTTTCCGAAATCAGACGCGCCGACAGCGTCGGTGCGACATAGCTGTCACCGGCGGCAATGCTGCGGATGATGTCGGCGAGCATCCGCGATCCGACGCCCTTCAGAACGTAGCCTTTCGCACCGCTCTTGAGCGCGGCCATCACGTCGTCGCTTGCCTCGGAGACAGTCAGCATCACGATCTTCTGGTCTGGCATTTGGCCGAGTATGAGAGAAATGGCGTCCAGCCCTCCTCCGGGCATGGAAATGTCAAGCAGCAAGATGTCCGGGCGATGTTCCGTTGCTATGCGCAGAGCATCCTCCTTGCTGCTGCCTTCGCCGACGATGCTGAACCCATCCATTTCGGTGAGGCTTCTGATGACGCCCTCTCTGAAGAGAGGGTGGTCGTCTATGACTGCCAAACTGATTTCCGCTGTCATGCCTGCTCCATTTCCTCGATGTTCAGGGACATGCGTACGCTGGTTCCCCTGCTCGATGACAAAAGCTGAAAAGTACCGCCAAGGCTTTCGACCCGGTCTCTAAGGCCGGCAAGGCCGAGCTTTTGCGGGCCGACCTCTTTCGGATCGAATCCCGGCCCTTCATCGGCAACCTCGATGACGACCTGACCGTCCTCGAAGGATTGCGCGACCTTTTGCCCGATTCCGCCGGCATGACGATAGCCGTTGTTCAGGGCTTCCTGGACGAAACGATAGACGCATATCTTGGCGGAGGTGGAAAGGTCCGTCGGTGTCGTGCCCACGGAGAGCGCGACGGCGACACCGGTGCGCCGCTCGTGGGCGCGGATTGCACGCTTCAGGAGATCGGCCAAATTATCCGTCTCGATATGCGGCAGCATCAGCCCGCTGCAGATCCCTCTGATCTCCGTCATGGCGTCGTCAAGGCTGGCCTTGATGGTATGCAGCGATGCCTCGCGCTCGGCCGGCAAGGCAGTGGGGCTGACGAGGGTCTGACTGTCCAGACGCAAGGAGGCATAAGCAACCAGTTGGGCGGGACCGTCGTGCAGGTCGGCGCCGATGCGGCGCAAATAGCTCTCGTTGAGCGCGGCTGCGCGCTGGGTTGCGCGTTGGACGCGCGCGCGCAAAGCCTCGTTCTGCAGAAGAAGCGTCGACAGTTCGCCGATGCGGCCATTGAGCGCCTTGCGCTGGTTGTCGATGGTGCGGCTGCCACGCATGACGATGATCGACAGAAGGGCGAAGAATGTCAGCGTAAACAAGGCAACGACAAGCCAGCTCAACAGGCGGGCCTGGGTGAGGCTCCATTCGAAATCGTTGGCAACCTCGTAAAACTCGGAGACGGCGACGACCTTGCCCGACCAGGGCTGCAGCACCGGATTGTAGATTTCTAGGAGCGGTTTGCCGCTATTGCGCTCGGCAACGCTTTCGACATCATCGATGTGATTGAATTTGGCGACCATTCGGCCGGAAAAAGCGGTTCGGAGACTTTTCGAAAGTGGGAACCGTTTGCCGGAAAGATCCTTGTTGCTGGAATAGAGGATCGTTCCGTCGCCGCGCCACAGGCGGAACGAAAACAGCCGCGTGCCGAGCGCGCCCTGGCCGAGTGTCTCGTCAAGGGCTCGCGTTACCGTGTCGTCGAGAACCTGGGTGGTTTGCATGTCGGGCAGAAGCGGGGCGATGACGCTGTCGACGTAAAGGGCCGTCGTCGCCGCGGAATTACGTGTCACGGCATTTTCGATCAGGCCTGCAACGAAGGAGCCGACCGCGAGCATCGCACAGATTGCGACGAAGCCGCCCGCGAGCAGAAACTGCCTGGTCAAGGATTGCGAGTTCCAGCGTTCGATAAGACCTGCCAGAGATAGCTTGTATTTACTGTTTGCTCGCAGAATTGGCATAATGAGCACTGATCTCCCAACCCCTCATAGCTATCTCAGCGGGAGGGAGTGTCAACTGTTACAGGCCTTTACCGCCTGCCTTGCCATGCGAAGACGGTATTGCTGCCGGGACCCCACAATTTAAGGGACCATCGGGCGCCATCAATCAGACCATGGTCCGAATACCCAAGGCATAGGTCCGACCGGTGTAGAAACATGAGATTTCGGCAATATTGTAGTGCGCAATGATTTGCTGAATACCGCCGCTGCCGCAGGCGACGGACGTCTTGTTTGTAAAGGAAATGCACATGAAAATCCGTTCTATCATCGGTACTGCAAGCCTTGGCCTGGCGCTGGCCGTCGTTCCCGTGGGAGGGGCCGCCATCGGCCTCATGCAGACAGCTTTCGCCAAGGGCGGAGATGGCGGCGGCAACGGCAACGGCGGTGGCCATGACCATGGCGAGGGAAGATCCGACCATGACAGCCATGAAAAGTCCGGCGATGATGCAAGCGGTAAGTCCACGAATACGGCGACGACGCAGGATGCCGACGAGCACTCCAAAGCGCATAGCGCAAGCTCGAAGACGCACGTCTCAAAGCCCGGCGAAGGCAGGCTCAGCTCGCTCAGAAGAGACTACCATGCCTATTTGAACTCTAAGGATCCCAAGATGGCAGCGCTCGCTGCCTATGTGAAGGCATATGCAGAGTTCGAAATACAATATGGAACGACGGCCGTGCCGACAGATCCGGCCCTCAGCGACAACGCCTTGCGTTCGGCTCTGGCGCAACTGTCGAACAAGCCGGTGACGGACCAGACGCTTGCTGAAGCAAAGAGCATTCTTGGCGTCGGAACAAATTCGGGAAAAATCGCGGAAGTCCGTGACGCGCTGGAAAGAAAATCCGAAACCTCGGCCCCGTCTGACAGCGATGCGGTAACTGCCGATTGAAAACGTCGCGCTGACGGCCTTTCGGGCTAGGCGCATCGCCGGGCGAATGCCCGGGCGGCAAATCCCTCGGTCATCGTTTCGAGGGTTCGGCGTCAGCGAACGCCGCTTCATAGCCGGTCCGCCCACCGGCTCTATCGCCGGGTCGGGCTTTTCCCCCGGACGCTGGCCGATCCGGCGATAGGCAATTTTGCAGCATGAAATAGGCGGCATGCATGGCATGGTGTGCCTGCGAGACGGAAGGCTGCGCGATAGCCGTCTGCGGGAACCATTGCGCGAGAGCGCTGGATTGAGCGGATAGGACCTGGCGGTCTGCTCGCCTTGTCTCTCAAACCGGAACAGGTACTGCAACGGCGAGCTGGAAGAGGGGGTTGGAGAGCGGCTCTCCGCTCTCCAAAGTGGTCAGTTGAGAATCTGGATAACCTTGCGCGATGAGGGCTCAACGATCACGCGTTCGTGGTTGACCACCGCATAGGCATATCGTGGATTCTGCGGAACGGTTCGCACAACGACCGTATCCGGCAATCGCCGGCCGACGACCACCCGTTCGCGGACAACCGTTCCCTCTTCAGGCAGGGGCTGTTCGCGGACATAGGTGACGACCTTCTGAGGCGGCGGATCGATGGCAGTACCGACGATGGCGCCTGCCACACCGCCCACGGCGGCTCCGACCGGTCCGCCGACAACGGCACCGGTAACGGCACCACCGGCAGCACCCGTGACGGTCGACGACTGGGCAAAGGCACATCCGGCGGTCAGGCCAAGCGCGAGTGTCGCAATACTAAGTACTTTCGTTTTCATCAGAATCTCCTTTCACCTTCCATTCGTCCGTCATTGACGGAGCTGTCGGTAAAACAGGGCTTCGTCCGGATCTGTTCCTTTCCTGAGGCTTCAGTCGGGCAAGTTGGGGCTTGGGTCGCATGGGTGTTCAGACCAAAGCCTGATGTGAGCGGGCCTGCATCTGAGGTGCCCGGAACGTCATCGCGCTTAAGGTCCATTTTGCCGTTGGGAATATGAAGATTGCCGCGATTGAAGACGCTGAAAGCGCATCCGTCGCTGCGGGCTGCGATGCCGCCCCGGTGCCTCAGTATGGTAAGCAGGAGGGCGCAATGCGTGCACTGAAAGTAGAATGAGGAAGACGATCGTTCGAACCGTGCGTTCGGTAGACGCGGACGTGAGGTGGCGGTCCGATCGCTTTACATCAGCGGCAGAACGATCCCAACCCGTCAGTGTCCGTCATGGTTCGAAGAAGCCAGCGACACGTTCCGCTCGACGGTCCATGCGCTGGGCAGATTTGCGCATATGATCCCGACCAATGCGATTACCGAGACCAGACCGATCAACGTCTCCCATGATTGCCGGCGAAATGGCAGGGGCCAGCGCGATCGTGACATGTTTGGATCAAACAGCATTCGTCAGCCCCGTATCCAGGTAAGAGCCATCGGCATTGACGTAGCCGCTCCGGATGAGATCAAAGCATGATCGCTTTCTTTTTGGCGTCGGTTCATCATGCAAGTCTACGTCCACTGAATCCTGATTGTCTAGTACCTTGATCGACAATATCTGGTAACGATGCCCTTAGCGATTGCCGGGCCCACCAATTTAAGTGGATTGCGGAGCATATATTTCTGAGAATGGCGCGATGGCAGCAACGCGAGCGCAATCGCCGGATCGAAAGCCTATAGCCCTTAAATGAGCTGCCTAAAGCGGCATGACGGATGCCGTTGGCTGTGTGGACGGCGTGTGCAGCTTGGCTGCGGCCGTTTCGGGCTGGATGAGCCAGGCTGCAAAAGCTGCAAGCGCGGCACAAACGATGACGGTCAGAAGCGCCTTTCGCGCATATTGCCGCCGTTCAAATCTCGAGTTTTCATCATGTTCCATCATTATCTCCTTCGTCAGAACCACGCCTGACGAATGAAAGGCCGATCTATCGGGAGTATTGGCCTTTCCTGCGGATCGCTGAGCTGTCTGCTGCCAGTTTATTCGTTTCACATGAATGGAATCCGAACGAATTGGCCGCAGGCGCGCCGGAGAGCCGAGATTCCCTCGAAAAGATCGAAGCTGGGGCCTGAAATGGAAGATTCGATGATAAGCCATTGGGTCTTGGCCGAAGCCGACCCATGGCTCGTGGCAAGTCCGTGAGCCAGACGCCCGCCGTGCTCGCTCGATTTGGGAGACGGTGACTGTAATCCAGGCGTTTGCCGCGGAAGGATTGCGGCAAGCGCATAGCTGCACTGCAGCATAGATGCTGGCGATCCGCGACGCAGGGAGTAAAACCACTTGTAACGAAGCGATGCACCTCCTCCCGCAAAGCTTCGTGTTTCAGACGGCCCGCTCCTCCTCCCAAGGGTCGTTTGTAGGAACAGCGGCACTCCTCCTCCCAGTCGCTGTTCGGTTCTTTTCGAAAAGCCTGCCGCACCTCCTCCCGCGGCAGGCTTTTTCGATTCCTGGCACCACAGCGCCGAGCGTCACATATGACGCGCAAAAGGTCGCCGCAGCACCTTAAATCCGCTGCATAATTCAAAGTCCGAGATCAAGCTGGGTCCGCGACAGGTCGTCGTCGCCTTCTCCGTTCGTCAGGGACGAAAGCGTGATGCCGAGCAGCCGCACAGGCCGGGCGAACGGGTGGACGGTTGCCAGAAGTGCGGATGCCACATCGAGGATGCCGCTGGCATCGGCGGCGGGAAAGGGGCTTGTCCGGCTGCGCGTCGCCTGGGTGAAGTCCGAATATTTGATCTTCACGGTCACCGTCCTGGCGCCGATGCCGCCGGTCTCGCAGTAGCGCCAGACCTTCTCGGCAAGCGGGCGCAACTCGGCCGTCGCCAGCTGGAGATCGTCGATATCCTCGGCAAATGTGTCCTCCGCTCCTATGGATTTGCGAATTCTGTTGGCTTTCACCTGGCGCTCGTCGATGCCGCGGGCGATGCCGTAGAAATAGGATCCGGCCTTTCCGAAATGCTCCTGCAGAAAGGCGAGGGGCTTCGATTTCAGATCGAGCCCCGTCTCGATTCCGTACTTGCGCATGCGCTCGGCGGTCGCAGGCCCGACGCCATGGAATTTCTTGACGGGAAGCGTTTCGACGAAGGCCGGCCCATTCTTCGGTGTGATCACCGCCTGGCCGTTGGGCTTGTTCAGGTCGCTCGCCATCTTGGCGAGGAACTTGTTGTAGGAGATGCCGGCCGAGGCATTGAGCCCCGTGACCTGCTTGATTTTGGTCCGGATCTCCAGCGCGATCTCGGTTGCAACCTCCATACCCTTGAGGTTCTGCGTGACGTCGAGATAGGCTTCGTCGAGCGATAGCGGTTCGATCAGCGGCGTATATTCGGCGAAGATTTCGCGGATCTGCTGCGATACCGCCCTGTAGACGTCGAAGCGCGGCGGCACGAAAATCAGATCCGGGCATTTGCGCTTCGCTGTAACCGAAGGCATGGCCGAATGGACGCCAAAGGCGCGAGCCTCGTAGCTTGCCGCCGCCACCACGCCGCGCGCCGCCGATCCGCCGACCGCAAGCGGCTTGCCGCGCAGCTCGGGATTGTCGCGCTGCTCGACCGATGCATAGAACGCATCCATATCCACATGGATGATCTTTCGGACAGGGCCAGTGCTCATTTGGTTCATGGTGGTCTCAGTCATCAAACCGCAAGTTCAGCACGGCCTTCAATTGCGGACGCTGAAACAAATACGGAACATATCATCCTTGATGACGATATCAAACCGGCTCGGTTGCTGTGCCTGACAGAACGGGGGATCGCCCTGCGCCAGCCATGAAACGGCGCCTTGAGATGCAGTCGAGGCTTCCTATCTCTTATTCATCCCCCAATACGGAGCCTGATGATGGGCCAAACTGTATTCGATCCGCTTTCCGAGCCGCTTATGGAGATCTCGCCGCCCGAGCGCGATGAGGAACCGTGCGCGGACGGCACAGAGTGTCTCTGCTGTCGAAGGCTGCGATCGGCGAGGAAGATGGACGAGGACGGCTGCGGCATCTGTGACGAATGTCTGGCGCCATGACGAACCGCGCCGCAAAGCCGCCGCCTGACGAATTGCCGGAGTTCGAACATCTACTTGCGGAACTGCCCGACGGTTACATGGAGGGGCGCTTTCAAGGTCGGCCCTGGGGCGTGACGGTCAAGCGGTCGGCCGACGGGAAACGGATCTGGCTCTACGGCGAGGAGCTTGGCGGGACCGATGTCGTCAGCTTCAATCTTTATGTACTCGCAGGAGCAAGGCTTGCCCTCAAGCCTTGCGAAATGTCGTCGTCCAAGGTCGTGGACTTTGTACTGGGTTTCAGGCCCGCTACGATGCCACCGACGGTATAGGCGAGCGATCTTTGCAGCAACCGTTCGGCGCCGCCGATCCCGTTTGTTTCAGCGGGTGGAGAGCGGCGGAGGAGGGGGCTGTGTGGTTGCGCCTGGACCGAGCGAGCGCTGCACCATCACGGTGTCGGCCCAGCGGCCGTAACGATAGGCAACTGCCGGCAGCAGGCCGACGCGAACGAAGCTGAAGCGTTCGTGCAAGGCGAGCGAGGCCGCGTTGTCGGCATCGATATAGCCGATCATCTGCCGGAAACCGGCCGCGGCGCAGGCGTCGATCAGCCCGCGCATAAGCAGGCTTCCCACACCCTGGCCGACATGGTCGTGATGCACGTAGATCGAGTGCTTGACCGTATAGCGATAGGCCGGACGCTTGCGGAACAGCACCACATAGGCATAACCCAGGACCTTCTCACCCTCGATCGCAACGACATGCGGGAAGCGGCGGTCCTTCAGATTCTTGCGCCGTTCGCGCAGATCGTCCGGTTGCGGCGTGTCGCTATCGTCCACTCCAGCCTCGACGCCGCGGTGAATGTGGCGGCGATAGATCGCCAGCATGGCATCGACGTCGCTCTCCCGGGACGGGCGAACGACGATTGTTTTATCCTGCTTCATGATCGAACCTGAATTTCCGAGCCTATTCCGCGACGACGTAGGTGTAGAGCCGGATTCTGCCGGATGCATCGACTTCGCGATAGAGCCCCTGAATCTCCACCTCGAAGCCGGGGAAGGTGTTGAAACAGGTTTCGAACATCTTGAGGTAGTCGATCATCGGTTTTGCTCGTTCCGTCAGGCGCTCGCCTGGCACGATGGTCGCGATACCCGGAGGATAGACTACGAAGGGTGTCGTCGCGATGCGGCCGGCAATGGCGTCGATCGGCAGATATTCCACATCGTTGCGCACTAGGCAGCGGGCGGCATCGTGCGGCGACATCGCGATCGGCGGCAGGTGTTCAGCGGAAAACTGCTTCGTCTGCAGGGCGCTCACATCGGCTTGCCGGAAGAAATTGTGCATCTCGGCGCAGAGATCGCGCAGCCGCACGCCCGCATAGCGGCCCGGCCGGCGGCGATAGAATTCCGGAATTGCCTCCTCGAGCAGCGCATTGTCGTCATGGAGTTTCTTGAAGGCGACCAAGCCGCTGATCAGCGTGCCGGCCTTGCTGGCTTCGACACCGGGGGTAAGGAGGAACAGCAGCGAATTGAGGTCGTTCTTTTCCGCAACGATGCGGTTTTCGCGCAGATATTGCGCGACCACAGGCGCCGGTATGCCGTGCTCGGCGTATTTTCCGGTCGCCCGATCGAGTCCGGGAGTGAGCAGGGTGAGCTTGTTCGGGTCGGTCATGGCAAATCCCGGCTCCATTCCCGAAAAGCCGTGCCATGCCGCACCGGGTGTCAGGTGCCAGAAGGCCGGATTGGTGGCGAGCTGGTCGGTGGCGACGCTTTCCCAAGGCACGTCATGCACCGCGCCAGGGCTCGCCACATCCGGGATCGCCACCCGGTCCGGCACGAAAGGTTCGAAGAACCAGCGGCGCTCCGGGCGATGTTCCTTCTCCTCGAATTCGCGGCGCACGGCGCGGATCTTCTTGCGAAGTTCGATGCCGAGGCGGATCGTATCGTCCCAAAGCACCTCGCCCGAGCGGCCCTTCATCATCTGCGCGCCCACGTCGAGCGAGGCAAACAGCGGATAGAAAGGCGAGGTCGAGGCGTGCTGCATGAAACTTTCGTTGAAGCGCCGATGCTCCACGCGGCGCTTCTGGCCGGTGATGTGCCGATCCTTCATGTGAATCTGCGAGGCCTGCGAGAAGCTTGCGAGCTGCTTGTGGGTGGATTGCGTCGCGATGATACCGGGCGCGTCCGGACCAAGATCGGCAAGGCCCATGGCGAAACGCCCCGCATAGAGCGGATGAAATTTCATGAAGCCCGCCCAGGCCTCGTCGAAGAGGATGTAATCGCACAAATGGCCGATGCGCTTGAGGATCATCTCGGCATTGTGGATGGTGCCGTCATAGGTGCATTGCTCCACGACGGCGACACGGAACGGGCGTGGCTTCTTGTAGGCTTCCGGATCTTTCACCAGCGGGTGGGTGCGGATGCGCTCGCGCAGCGCGTCCTCGTCCATTTCAGCGAAATCCATCGGACCGATCAGGCCATAGACGTTGCGTATGGTCGGCAAATAGATCGGAATGCCGCCCGAGATCATCAAGGCGCCATGATGGGCGGCCTTGTGATTGTTGCGGTCGAACAGCACGAGATCGCCGTCGGTGACGAGCGCCGAGAGCGCGACCTTGTTGGAGGTGGAAGTGCCGTTCAGGACGAAATAGGTCTTTTCGGCGCCGAAGATCTTGGCGGCCTCTTTCTGTGCTGCGAGCGCTGGCCCTTCGTGGGTCAAAAGGTCGCCGAGATCGAGCACGGAATTGTCGAGGTCGTCGCGGAATACCGCTTCGCCCAGATGCTCCATGAATACGCGGCCGATCGGGCTGCGGCTGTAGAAGATGCCGCCATTGTGGCCAGGGCAGGTCCAGAGCTGGTTGCCTTCTTCGGCATAATCGACCAGCGCGCCGAAAAACGGCGTCTTCAGCGTCTCGGCATATTGCTTGAGACGGCTGATAAGGCTCTTGGCGATGAAGGCGGGCGTTTCTTCGGACAGGAAGACATAGCCGTCGATGAAATCGAGCACTTCGACCGGCACGTCTTCGAAGCGTTTGCGGCGGATCAGAAGGATGATCGGGAATTCCAGGCCACGCCGGCGCATCAGATTGATGAGAGCGGCCGTCTTGCCTTCAAGCCCCTTCTTGCCCCAGTCAACCAGCATGCAGCCGATGGCAGCGTCCGTTTGCACGGCGATCTCCGCATCTTCGAGATTACGAGCGCGCACGACCTCGAAACCGGAGCGCTCGATCTCCTCGACAATCTGGTTGTAGCGGGCGCCCTCCAGATCCTCGCTGTCAAAGGCTGGCGTTGCGAACAGAAAGTTGAAACGTCTGAAATAATCCATTTGGGTACCCACTCTTGATCAGGCACGACGTGTCGGCGTATTTCATGACATGGATGTGACAAAGTATCCAATGTCCGCAACAGCGTCGACGCCGGCAGCGACATCGGTGAAGAGTGACCTCGGTTGTTGTGGCACAAGGCGGCTTGCGCGCACTATCGCGGGAGTTGCGGGCCAGCACATATTTCGGTTCACTCACCGCAGCGCCAGAGGTTGCCGAGCAGAACTGCGTGCTGCTTCAGGCAAAGTTACTCCGCCTATGCCCCTCCGACGGTTCATCGGAGCGGGTCATTGTCGAATTTGCGAACGGCGCATCCTTTATGTTCCCCGCCCGGTCTCTGGAAGGGATGCAAGAGGCTACTATCCAGCAGCTGGCTGAGGTGGAGCTTCTCGGGGAAACCGGGTTGCACTGGGAAAGCCTCGATATGGACTATTCGATCGCTGGCCTTATGAACGGGATATTTGGGACGAAGGCGTTTATGGACATTCAGCGCCGTGGAGGACAATCCCGGTCACCGGCGAAAATTGCCGCGAGCCGTGCGAACGGTGCAAAAGGTGGTCGCCCGAAAAAAATCGGATAGGCTTCCGAGCGAGGCGATGCCGTTCAAGCCTTTGGGGGCAATTGAGCGGACGATCCTGTGCGACTCTCGATCATACGGGGGGGAACCAAGCCCGACGAAAGCGGTTCGGAATAAGACCGATTGGCTGAACAAACGCCGACCAATACGGTTGGCCGTTCGATCGAGCAGGCGTTCCCTGCGCGCGCCGGACGTGGCCCGGTGTCAGCCAGCCGATGTCAGGAGGAGAAAATGGAAACCTACTACCGATATCGCAAGGATGCGGTGCCGCCGGACTCCATTGTCGTCAAGTTCTATCACTCCGGCGATCAAATCCGGGGATTCCTTCGCAAGGTGACGCCGCCCGGAGAGGATGACACGGTCTTTCCCGGCGAGGAAATGGAGCCTGTTGATGCCTTTCGGGCGGCGCGCAACAAAATGGCCGACGAGTACATGCGGCCGATCTATGTTGAACTGTCGGAAGGTGTGGCCTGGGACCCTGCTTGGGGTCAACTCGAAGAAGCCCGCGTCGGCTCCTAGCCTGGTTGATGCTGGTGCCCTTGTTCGGATATATCCCGCCTGTGCGGTTTCTTGCGCGGTCGATGAGATAACGCTTGTTCCTGTTGGGGCAACCCAAGAAGCTGGCTGAGCCGCCGCGCATCGGCGGGTGCCCGCACCTTCACATCATTGTCGAAATAAACATAGACGTCACGGCCGGTTCGCGATCTTTTCGCGGGTTTCAGGACGCGATTGGCGTTGGCGGGCTCGCGTCCATGCGCCCAGTCGTCGATGCGCGTCGCCCACGCATCCAGAGCCTTGTCGTCATAGCCGCTGACGTAAAGTTGTTCCGAGCCGTGCAGGCGGCAATAGACGAAGTCCGCGGTGACATCCATGAGCAGCGGCCATTCGACGCTGTCGGCGCATACGAGGCCGATCCGATACTCCCGCAGCAGTTCGATGAAATCGGCGTTCGCGAAGCTTTCGTTGCGGATTTCAAAGGCATGGCGGATTGGTCTCGTCTCATCCGTCTTGAGCCAGTCGCGGCCGTCCAGTCGCGCGTCGTGGCGTCTCGCGAGGCTTGACGCCTCATCCGTGTTCTTTGGCAGCATGCCGATGAAGGCGGAAAACAGCTCCGGTTCGAAGCGCAGACGCGGCGGAAACTGCCAGAGGATCGGTCCGAGTTTGGGTCCCAGGCGCAGCAGGCCCGACGCCATGAAATTGGCAAGCGGCAATTCGATGTCGCGAAGCCTTTGCAGGTGCGTTATGTAGCGGGAGCCCTTGATCGCAAAGACGAAATCATCCGGTGTCTCGTCCCGCCAGCGCGCGAATGTATCGGGACGTTGCAGGCTGTAGAAGGTACCGTTGATTTCGATGGATGGGAATTGCCTGGAGGCATAGGCGAGTTCCCGTTTCTGCGTCACGTCCTTGGGATAGAAAACACCGCGCCAGGGCGCGTAGGTCCATCCGGATATGCCGATGCGGATTGTTCCTGTCTTTGCCATATATTCCCAACCGGATTCGGATCGGCTTGTTCCCGCTCGAGGTTAGAACCGGATGATTTTAGGTCGGATCGGCCTGAAATCTGAATCCGCTCCGGAAACAAAGAAGCAGAGCATGATGTTGTCCGAAAACCGATCACACTTTTCGGCATCATGCTCTAACGGCTGCGGCGAGAAACCGGTGCCGGCTGAATGGCGTCAGCTGACATTGATAGAAGGCAGGAATGACATGACCTCGCTGCGCTGCCTTGGCGCAAGAATCTCGATTTCCTGCTTCCAGAAGGTTTCGGCTTCGGGCGGATCCGCCTCCCAACTCTGGGTCGACAGGATATTATCGTCCATTACCAAAAGCCTGTGGCCGCCCAGCCGAAGATATTCGTTTGCGAGTTCCAGGGCACTGTTCATCATGATGATACTCCTCGATTGGCACGCTCCGCCGGCAATCCGCGATCGGGGTTGTCCAGCGGTATATTGCCGGCAGCGATGTGCGCTCGCCCGGCACGCCGGACGGGGCTCAAGAGCCTTGTAAGCTTTCTTTAATGCTGACAATTCTTCGCCGTCGTGCTGTCGTCCGACTGGCTGTTTTGCGCGCTATTGTTCTGCATTGTATTCTTGCCGGTTTTCATTGCGTTGCAGTCTTGCGATTGACCACCGGTGTTCGGAGTGCCGTTGGTGCCGGTCGAACCGTTGCTGTTTGCGCCCCCGTTTCCGTTGGAGGTGCCGTTGTTTTGCGAGCCTGTCGCGGCACCGTTGCCGCTACCCGACCCGCCGGAGCCTGTGTCGCCGGAACCTGACTGCTGGGCCATGGCCGCGGTGGCCATGCCGATCGACAAGGCACAGATTGCGATCATCTTGGACAACATGGGATATTTCCTTTCATCCGTTTGCCGCCTTCAAACTGGACAATCGGGCGGTTGTTTCCGGATTTTCGGATTTTTGTCGTCGCGAAGAATTCCAGGCCGGCACGCGCAAAATGGCCGGAACAAGCCGGGCCGGCGGAAGTTAGAAGTATCTTTCCGCGGGAGATCGGACCATGTCTTCCTTCAAGGACCGCTCTGTCATCAGCGATTTTCAGCATCCCGGTCAGGCTCCGGGCGGCGATCCCTTCATGGGGACGATCAATAGCGAGCTCGCCGACAAGGGCTTCCTCGTCACGAGCACGGATGAGCTCGTCAGCTGGGCGCGAACAGGATCATTGATGTGGATGACGTTTGGACTTGCCTGCTGCGCCATCGAGATGATGCAGATGTCCATGCCACGCTATGACGTAGAGCGTACAGGCGCGGCGCCCAGGGCCAGCCCCAGGCAATCGGATCTCATGATCGTCGCGGGCACCCTTTGCAATAAGATGGCGCCGGCCCTGCGCAAGGTCTACGACCAGATGCCCGAACCGCGCTATGTCATCTCGATGGGCTCCTGCGCCAACGGTGGCGGTTATTATCACTATTCCTATTCGGTGGTGCGCGGCTGTGATCGAGTCGTTCCCATCGATATCTATGTGCCTGGCTGCCCGCCGACCGCGGAGGCTCTGCTTTATGGAATTCTGCTTCTCCAGCGCAAGATTCGCCGCAACGGCACTATCGAGCGATAGCCGAGATTCCACCGGCACTGTTCCATTCCGATCTTCGTGCCGCGACCCTCACATGATAATTTGGATTTTCATGGAACAAGCGCAGGATGCGGCCGTTCCCTTGAAAGATGGAAGGAGCTTGTGAGATCTGAAGGTCTCCCGAAGCTCCTGAAATACCCATCGCAACGCATAGCGAACAGCAAGTTTGCTCACATCAAGATCACCGGTGGTTTTGTCCGACGTCCGAAAGGCGCCGGGCGCCGTGCCATGTCATTGGTGACAGCCGACGGGACCGGGCGTTGCGAGCCAAAGCCGGGAATGTCGCCTTTACGCCGTTTTCCAAGGAGAAAAGCTGTGACCGATATGCCTCGAACAGCCGATCTGCAAAATGAAATTGTAGAACTTATTCCGGCCCTTCGCGCGTTTGCACGAACCTTTCACAGAAACGCGAACGACGCCGATGATCTGGTTCAAGAAACCTTGACGAAGGCACTCGCCAATCTCAGCCAGTTCGATCAGGGTACCCGGCTGAAATCGTGGCTGTTCACGATCATGCGCAATACGTTCTGCACGAAGTTCCGCATTGCCAAGCGCGAGGCTCCAGGTGCGAAGAAGTGCATTTCGGGCGATGGCGTCATCCCGCCGCCGCAAGAATGGACCATCCGCGCAAAGGAGCTTGAAAAAGCCTGCAACCTCTTGCCGGAGCCCTATCGTGTCATGCTTGAATATGTGGTCATAGAGGGACAGTCCTATGATGCCGCCGCAGAGAAATTCGGTTGTGCGATCGGCACGGTGAAGAGCCGGATCAATCGCGCTCGGCAGCAATTGGCGGCCCGCCTCGACGAGAGAGGGCTTTGACACTCCCTTTCCATTGCGCAATCTCGCGAATATGCTCTACCTCTTTGTTTTCACCCATTCCGGATGGAAAACCGCTACGCGCTTTTCCTGGAAATGCTTTAAACGTCCTTTTTCCACATATTGAACAATCCTTTGGCGATGTGCTCGATAGCAACCGCTTTTTTGCACAGTACAAAGCCGGTGAACCGCCTGCTCGGAACGATCGGCTCTCGGCCGAGGGCGAAGATGTAAGGAATGTTTTTCACCTCGAGCCCCTCGACAAGGGGAAATACCCGATCCGCAGCAAGATCAAGATCAAGGATGGCTGCGTCCGCGCCCTTCCTATCAATGAGATCGGCCACGTATTCGAGATCGGCGACGGGACCGACTATGATCGCACCGAGCTCATGCAGCTTTTGACGCACCTCGTCGGTGAGAAAGTAGCCGCCTCCCACCACCAGGAGCCGCTTTCCCGCAAACATCTCGCTGTAAGGAGCCGTTGTGTTGTCCATTTCTCGATCCGGATTGAGTTTATTGTTCATAACCGGCCGCCGGAAAGTGAGCCGCGTAACCTGAGCGCCGGCCGGAATTGCGCGATCATGGCCCAATCCGAGCCATGATCGCGCAGAGTTCGTCTGTCCGATCCGAGGTTGCCGCGTGCCGCCATAAACATTCCTTGCCGGCAAAGGTTTCCGGATCTTGCAAAAAAACCTCGTGAAAACATGCCTGATATCGGGCGATTTCAGGAACAAACGACCACCTATCTCGTTCGATCATGGAGGGCGAGGCCATCCCTGATATGGGAGGATCGGATGCACGAAGTCATTGATGTGGAATTCAAAATGCTTTGGACCGCACCAGTCCTCCTTTCGATCGGAGGCCGAAGCAGCCACATGGTCCAGGGGCCGGAAGACGCGATCCATTTTCTGTCGCGGCGATGGCCATGCGAAAGAGGTTCCGCCTACGCCGATGCCAGAGAGAAATGCTTTGCCGCCGTCTCGCACAGGATTCCAATCGAGGCGTCCCGAACGGCTTTCGTGAATGCCTGCCGCGATGCACGCTTGATGCCGGAGTGGGCATAGCCATGAAGACGCGCAACGACGATGGACTTTCGGAAAGTGACGCCTATGAGCTCGGCAGGAGTGCCTTTGCCAATGGGGCGAGCGGCGCCGACAACCCATTTCCGGAAGGCGATCACCGCCGAGACGAGTGGGCGCACGGATTTATGGATGCGCAGAAGATCCGCAGCGATCGGCATAGACCCGGTCATCCGCCGAACTGATCAGGCGTGATCGCCATCATGCGCCGATCTAGGATCATCTGGCCGCGCGGCGGGTGCATCGCCTTCCCACATCAGCAGGAATTTCCGCGTGACCGCCGGCAGATTGTCGTCCAGCCATTTCGCCATCGACTGCTCCTCGGCCAGGGTCTCTTGCAATGCATCCTTCGCGTCGCCGAAGTTCCCGGCGTCGGCGATCGTCATCAATGATTTGTATGCGGCAATTTCGTAGTTTTCGAATGCGAAGTCGGTAAGCGCATCCTTCAGCACCTTGTCGTCCACGCTTGCATGGCTCATCACCGTCGTCGGACCGGCAAACGACAGGATCGTATCCTTGAGATTCAGATAATTCTCATCCATGTCCTCGAGGATACGCTCGAGGCGCTTGACCTGAACTTCTGTTTCGCCGATGTGCCGTTCAAGTTTGGCAGCCACCTCCGGATAATGTTCCAAACGCGACAGCTGCGGCCTCATCATGCCCAATGCCTGATTTTCCATCGCATAGGCGTTTCGAAGCCCGATGACAAACATGTCGCGGATCTCTGTCTCTGCCATATCATCCTCCATAGGCTGGCCGTCACTGTTCGGCAGGTCTCGAACGCCGGTGGGTATCGGTGCTTCTGCAGCGGCTTTCAGCCGGCGCTTTCCCGTTCGTTGAGATCGATCTGACCTTTCTCGGCCAAAATCGGCAGGGCGATATTGTGTTGCGCTTCGTTCATTTCCTGCACTGTGAGGAGGGTCCCCCCTCTTTCGAGGGCGGCCGCGTAGGCTGCGCGCTGTTCCTCATGAAAGAAGATGCCGGTCAACGCGTCGAGAAAACCCATATGATCGACGGGAGATGTGTCGGGCCGATTGCCGGGCGTCATGGTGATTGCGTCCTTGGGAATGCCGGCCTGCATCAAGGCCTTGGCTGCGGCTTCCGCATCATATTCATCATCGAAGAATGCGCTCAGCGCAAAGGAGCCTAGTTTACCGTCGCTGATCATGGCGATTCCTCCGTTTCGATGTTCCTATCATTCTAACGAACGCGGGAGAGGCGAGTTCCCGTGCGAAGGATTGATGGGCATCGAACCCATGCGTGGAACAAACAGAACGGCTGTTAGTTGATCGTCCTAGTGTCTGGAACCATTGCGAGCCCCCCAATGCTCGATCGAATTCCCTTGGCTGGAGCAGGCCCCTCGCTAGCGTATGAGCATGCAGACGCCGAAACGCTCGACGAACTGCACGACGATGCGCAAGCCTGTCAACGGTGCGATCTTTATCGCAGCGCCACCCATCTCGTGTTCGGCGAGGGTCCTAGCGCCGCCGACATCGTGCTTGTCGGTGAACAGCCCGGCGACAAGGAGGATCTCGCCGCGCGGCCTTTCGTCGGTCCGGCAGGCCGGCTTCTGGATCAATGTCTTGAAGAAGCGGGCGTGGACCGGGACCGTTGCTATGTCACCAACGCCGTCAAACATTTCAAATATCAGATGCGCGGCAAGAAGCGTCTGCATGCCAGGCCCAATGCCGGCGAGGTGCAGCGCTGCGCCTGGTGGCTGGGGGCGGAGCTCGAACTGCTGAAGCCGAAGCTGGTCGTCGCACTCGGCGCCACGGCCGTGTCCTCGCTGCTCGGCTCCAAGGTCAAAGTCATGCGCGACCGCGGCCGGATCCTGCACCCGCCCGGAAAGCTCGACGTCCTCGTCACCATCCATCCCTCGGCGCTTTTGCGGATCAGGGAGCCTGCCGAGAAGGAAAAGAACCGGATCGCTTTCGTCGGAGATTTGAGAAGGATCCAGCGCTTTCTGCGGCATTGATCAGCGTTTCCACGATCGCCCGGAATGAAACCTTCAAGATAACAAGCAAAGATCAGGTCATGGCTGACGATCAACTCGATATCAAGGAAACCAGACCCGAGCAGCCTACGCAGCCGGCGACTGACGGCAACGACCGTGACAGGACCGCATCACGGCAACGGAAGCGTCCCTCATTCATACGGCGCCATCCATTCTCGGTGTTCGTGACCATTGTGGTGCTGGCGGCCGTCATCGTTGCCGCATGGTTCGTCTGGAAAATCTATTTCTATCCTTACGAGTCGACGGATGACGCCTTCGTCGATGCGCGCAGCTTCTCCGTCGCCGCCAAGGTTTCGGGCTACGTGGCAGATGTCCCGGTGACCGATAACCAGCACCTCAAGGCCGGCGATGTCATCCTGAGGATCGAGCCGCGCGACTACCAGATCGCGCTCGATCAGGCCAATGGTCAGGTGGATGTCGCCAGGGCTTCCATCGACAGCGCAGGGGCGCAGGTCGAAGCCGCCAATGCTTCGGTCGATGTCGCCCGAGCGCAGCAGAATTCCGCCAATGCCGCCCTTCAATATGCGCAGGAAGAGGCCAATCGGCAGCAACAGCTGGTCAAGAACGGCTCGGGCAGCGTGCAATCCGTACAGCAGGCAACCGCGACGCTGGCGCAGGATCAGGCGAGTCTTGCGCAGATGCAGGCGAATGTCACATCGGCGCTGAAGAACAAGGCGGTCTCCGAAGCGCAGAAATCCAGTGCGCTTGCAAACCTCAAGCAGGCGCAGGCCCAGGCCGAGGAGGCGCAGCAAAATCTGAACTATACGACGATTACCGCCGCCCAGCCGGGGCGCGTCGTTCGCCTTACCGGTGCCAAAGGTCAATTCATCGACGCGGGGCAGGCGATCGCAACCTTCGTTCCCGATGAGGTCTGGCTCACGGCAAACTTCAAGGAGACGCAACTGACCGACATGCGGCCGGGTCAGCCGGTCGACGTCACGATCGACGCCTATCCGGATCACACGCTTCACGGCAAGGTGGCGTCCGTCCAGCCGGGCTCCGGCACGGCCTTTTCCCTGCTGCCGGCGGAGAATGCGACGGGCAACTACGTCAAGGTCACGCAGCGCGTACCGGTCAAGATCGTCATCGACAAATGGCCCGCGGATGTCGCCATCGGCCCCGGCATGTCCGTCGTGCCGACGGTGACGGTCCGGCCGAGGAGTTGAGATGAGCGGCGCAGCAACGACGGGCGGATCGGCAGCCTCTTCCGCTCACGCCACAAATCCCTGGCTGATCGCCATCGTGGTGTCGCTGGCTACCTTCATGGAGGTGCTCGACACCACTATCGCCAACGTCGCACTGCGCTATATTTCGGGCGGTCTCGCCGTCAGCGCCGACGAGGCCTCCTGGGTGGTGACGACCTATCTCGTTTCCAATGCAATCGTGCTGGTGGCCAGCAGCTATTTCGCCGAGCGGTTCGGGCGCCGCAGGTTCTATCTCCTGTGCCTGGCGACATTCACGCTCGCGTCGGTCCTATGCGGCTTGTCGTGGAATCTGGAGGTCCTGCTGATTTTCCGGGTTATCCAGGGCTTTGCCGGCGGCGGCATGGTGCCGACCTCGCAGGCGATCCTCGCCGACGCATTCCCGCCGGCAAAGCGCGGCCAGGCCTTCGCCCTCTTCGGTGTGGCCGTGGTCGTCGCGCCCGTCATCGGGCCGACGCTCGGCGGCTACCTCTCCGACAATCTTTCCTGGCATTGGTGTTTCCTCATCAATGGCCCGGTCGGCATCTTCGCCTTTGCCCTTGTCTACGCGTTGCTGAAGGAAACGCCGAAAACGAGAAGCATGCGCGAGGAATTCCGGCGCAAGGGCGTGCGCTTCGATCTTGTCGGATTCCTGCTGGTGGCAACCTTTCTCGGCTCGCTGGAACTCGTCCTGGATCGCGGCCAGACCGACGATTGGTTCGGCTCCGGTTTCATCCTGGTGATGACGGGCATATGCGTGCTTGCCTTTCTCCTCGCCATTCCCTGGGTCCTGACCAAGGCAAACCCGATCATCGACGGATGGTTGCTCGGTACCCGGCAATTCGGGTCCTGCTTCATCGTCATGATGGCAACCGGCGCAATCCTCATCGCGACCACGCAGTTCATCCCGCAGGTCGTGCAGCAGAATTACGGATATACGGCAACATGGGCCGGTCTTGCCTTATCGCCGGGCGGGCTTGTCACCATGGTCATGATGTTCGTCGCCGGGCGGGTGAATTCCCTGGTCCAGCCGAAATATCTGATTGCCATCGGTTCCGCGATCATAGCGCTGTCCATGTGGCAATTGACACGGCTCTACCCGGGACTGAACTTCGGTTTTTTCGTCTGGTCGCGCCTTTATATCGGGCTCGGCCTGCCGCTGATCTTCATCCCGATCACCTCCGCCTCCTATTACGGCCTGAAGCCGGAGCAGACCAACCAGGCCTCGGCCATGATCAATGCCGCGCGCAACATCGGCGGCTCCATCGGCGTGTGTATCGCGACAAATGTCCTCGCGCATCGCGAACAATGGCATCAGAGCCGCCTTGTGGAGCATGTCACGCCGTCCTCGCCGGCCTATCACGAAACGCTGCGGACCATGACGCGTTATTTTGCCGAAAAGGGCGCAACCATGCCCGATGCGCAAGCGCAGGCAACGGCATGGATCGGTCAGCAGGTGCAGACCCAGGCGAGCTTCCTCGCTTTCATCGACGTATTCCATGTTCTGATGCTGGTCGTGCTTTGCGCCATTCCCCTGGCACTGATCCTCAGCAATGTCGATCTCCAAGAAGGCGGAAGCATGCATTGATCACGACGTAGAAGAAGCTGAGGCTTTCGGCTCCAAGCCAGAAGCCCCGTTCGGCGAGTGCTGTGGCGCTGGTTTCGCTTTCAATGAGTTCGTCCGGCAGGATGCGGCGCTTTTCATGATGCACGCGGGCGCGCATGCTGCCGGCGGCATCGACCGCAAGGACCGTCGGATGATCGCTACCGATATCGATGCCGATTGTGAAGAATGCATCCCGCAACTCATGTCCGGTGCGCTTGACGCCAAAACAAAGTTACTTAGTTTAGGCCACGCTATGCGATCCGCCTGGAGGAGACGGGCGCAATGCATGCGGCCTATCTGCACTGATATGTTCTCTCCCTCCGCCGTCAGTTGCCGATTTTCCGACAGGACCCGCCATGTCTCTCACGCTTGCTCAACGCCTCGATCGTCTGAAAATCCGCATCTCAGAGCTTGTTCATTGGCGCGACAGGCAAAGCCTGACAATCGACGGCTGGACCTTCGATGGCGAACCGATCGCCCATCATCAGGACTGGCCGCATCGCAAAGGGACGGTTCATTTCGCGGCCAAGGCAGCGGTTCCGCATGGCTGGCCTCTTGGGCAGGTCCGCCTGCAGCTTGATCTTGGCGGCGAAAGCCTGCTGACATTGCGTTATCCGCACGGACGGACCGAGACGTTCGGGCTGGATCCCTATCACCAGGAGTTTCCGATCAAGGACAGGGAGATCTCGATTGCCACCGAGAGTGTCGCGCGCTTTCCTTTCGGCGAGCCGAACCGGGCGCCGAAGCTGAACAAGGCGCGGCTGATCTGGCTGGACGAACCGGTCCACCGGCTGCATCTCCTGTTGCAGCAGATCGGTGAGGCTGCCGATGTTCTCGAAGGTCATGAGGTCCTGCCGCATCTGATCGATGCAGCCGAACGGGCGCTGCGCGGCCTCGACTGGCCTTCGGATACATCAGCCTATATCTCGCGCACGTCAGCCGAGGCGATGCAGCAGAAGATCTGGGAACTGCCGGAGCTTCAGGACAATCCGGCCGGTCTCACCGAGGCGCAGAGCGCCTCGGCCGCCGCTGCCTATGATCGCCTGCTCGCACAGCTGAAAGAGCTGCAGAAACGTTTTCCGCAAAATGGCGAATTGCTGCTGACCGGCCATGCCCATATCGATCTGGCATGGCTTTGGCCTTACGACGAAACGCGCCGCAAGATGCGGCGCACTTTCAATACCGCGCTTTCGCTGATGGAGCGCTCCGACGATTTTCGGTTCAATCAATCGACCGCCCAATATTATGCGCAGATGGAAGGAGATGATCCGGATCTGCTCGAGCGGATCAAGAAAAAGGTGGCCGAGGGCAAATGGGAAACTGTCGGCGGTATGTGGGTCGAGCCCGACACCAACATGCCGACAGGCGAAAGCCTTGTACGCCAGGTTCTTTATGGCCAGCGCTATTTCGAAAAGCATTTCGGCCTGCGCCATACCATCTGCTGGCTACCCGACTGCTTCGGCTTTTCAGGCGCGCTGCCGCAGATCCTGCGGCTCGGAGGCATCGACAGCTTCTTCACGATCAAGGTGAACTGGAGCGAGACCAATCATATTCCATCCGATCTGTTCTGGTGGAAGGGGCTCGACGGCAGCAAGGTGCTGACCCATACATTCGACAATCCCATGCAAGGCTATAACGGCTTCGTGCAGCCGGACTGCTTCGTGCCGACCTGGAAGAATTTCCGGGGCAAGACGCAGCACGACACATCGTTGCTTGCCGTCGGCTATGGCGACGGCGGTGGCGGTGTCACGCCGGAAATGGTGGAGCGCGAGGTGCAGTTGCGCGATTTCCCGGCGATTCCGAAGGCGCGCTGGGGCACGGTAAAGGAATTTTACGAGAAGGCTCATCGCACCGCGGCGGAAAAGGAGCTGCCGGTTTGGGATGGTGAGATCTATCTCGAACTGCACCGCGCGACGCTGACGACGCAAAGCGGCGTCAAGCGCAAGCACCGCCAGGCCGAGCGCGCCCTGATAACGGCGGAGACGCTTGCCTCGCTCGCCCATATGCTGGGCGCCGACAAGCCTCAAAGCCTCGAGGCGGACTGGCGCGTCGTGCTAAAGAACGAGTTCCACGATATCCTGCCGGGATCGAGCATCCGGGAAGTCTATATCGACGCCGAGCGGGAACTTGACGGCGTGATCGGCAATGCCAGGGCGGAGCAGGCCAAGGCGCTCAAGGCATTGTCAGCCCATCTTCCTGCGGGTGCCGTCACGGACGCGCTTGTTGTCGTCAACCCCTCGCTTTCTGCGCGTCCGCTCAGCGCAACGCTGTCCGATGGTACGGTCCTGTCATCGGGAGATCTTGTCGCACCTCTTTCCGTCGCGGTCTTCGATCGCAGAGCACTCAGGCCAGCCGGCGGGCTCGAGGCCGATAGCCATCGCCTTGAGAACGAGCATCTGTCCGTCGTCATTGGCAAGGACGGGGCCGTGTCGAGCCTTGTTCACAAGGCGACCGGGCGGGAAGCGATCGAAGGGGCGGCCAATCAGCTCTGGGTCTATCCCGCCGACAAGCCGCGCAACTGGGATGCCTGGGATGTTGATGCCGACTATGCCGAGAAAGGCGTCCGCCTGGATCAGCCCGAGAGCATCACCCTGGTCGAGGAGGGACCGCATCGCGCCGCGATCCGTGTTGTCAATCGATATCGCAACTCGACCGTCACCCAGCTTTATGTTCTGACCGCCAACGCCCGCAGATTGGATATCGAGACGACGCTCGATTGGCACGACCGGCGCACCCTGCTCAGAACCTTGAACCCGGTTGCCGTGCGGTCGCGCAGCGCGACTTTCGAATGCGCTTTCGGCGTCGTCGAGCGGCAAACCCACACCAACACCTCCTGGGAGCAGGCTATGTTCGAGGCAGCGGCGCACCGCTTCGTCGATCTCAGCGAGCCTGGCTTCGGCGTCGCCTTGCTCAACAATGCCAAATACGGTCATAGCGCTCGCGGCAACGTCATCGGCATGAGCCTCGTACGATCGCCGATCTATCCCGATCCGCTCGCCGACGAAGGCCGGCAAAGCTTCGCCTATGCGCTGATGCCGCATGAGGGCGCCTGGCATGAAGGCGGCGTTCTCTCGGAGGCGATCGATCTCAACCAGCCGCTCCTTGCCGCGGAGGCAAGCGGTCTGTCGGCAGGCAGTTATGCGCCCGTTGGCGTCGAAGGCATACCGGTCGCCTTCTCAGGATTGAAACGGGCCGAGGAGGGCGAGGGTCTTGCCTTGCGGCTCTATGAGCCCGCCGGCCGACGCGGCCGCCTGTCTTTGACCCTGCCATCGGGATGGACGGCTTCGGAGCCGCTCAATCTTCTCGAAGAGCCGATCGAACGCACCGGCCCGGCCGACATCATGCCATTCGAAATCCGTACATGGAAGCTGCGGCAAGCTTGATGCCCGATCGTGTCGGTCCATAGGTTCACATATAAGTGAAAGCGAATAGGTCGTCACGGCTTACGTTACTCGGGCGACTGAAAGGCCTTCGAAGCTGCCTTTGTGGTGGAGCTCCTAAGGCTCGGCATGTCAGGATGATGGATGCAGAAGCGCCCGCTTCAGGCGGTGGATATATCCGGCACCGATCCCGCAGCAGCCGCCGACCATGGTTGCTCCGGCATCCACCCATGAACAGGCGAAACGCGAATAGGCATCGTCGTTCAGATCGTCGCGGGTCGCATGAAGGCCCTCGTTGGCGGCGGATTCGCCTTGTTCTCCCTCGAATGCATTTGCATAGACGCCGATCTCGAGATTGAAGCCGCCGCGCCTGATGACCGCAGCTGCAGCATCGACGGCTGCGCCCATGACTTCCGGCTTGCTGCAGTTGAACAAAAGCGCGTTCGCACCGGACGACGCGGCCCATTGCGCTGCGTCTTCGACCGCCTCGCCGGAGCGGAGCTTGGGAGAGGCGCCGCTTCTTTGAGCGGCATCATCCGCCAGCGTGAACGAGATCCAGAATGGCTTGCCAGTTTTTGCAATCGCTGTACGGACGGCTTGTCCTTCGGCGATCAGGCTGAGGGTTTCGCCGAGCCAGACATCGACGTATGGATCGAGGTTTTCGACCAGAACCGTGAGATAGTCCTGCACACGTGACGGATCGAAATTCTGCGGCTCGTAAGAGCCGAAGATAGGGGGCAGCGAACCCGCGACCAGGATTTTTCGATCCTTGCACGCATCGGCGGCTTCGCGCGCCAATTGTCCCGAGCGTGCGATCAGAGCGGCCCCTTCCTCCCAGAACCGCTCTTCACCGATGTGGAAAGGCACGAGCGCATAGCTGTTCGTGGTAATGACGTCCGAGCCGGCGGCGATGAATTCGTCATGGACCTGACGGACGATCTCGGGCGAATTGATCAGCGCCAACGCCGACCATTCCGGCTGCTTCAGCTCAGCGCCGAGGCGCAGCAGTTCGCGGCTCATGCCGCCGTCGAGGATCAAGAGTTTGCTCATGAATGGGATCTCCAGAATTGCTGGGGTCTGTGGGAGGTTTGGCCTCTCCTTCGTACCCGTGGTTAGCGCCGCACCGACACCTGCGCTTCCAGGAAGCGGAAGGCTCGTGCGATGATGGCGGTGAGGATGAGATAGAAGACGGTGACGACGATCAGCGGCTCGTAGACCAGCAAGGTGTCCTGGCGAACTTTGGTGGCAACGGCGTAGAGATCCATCACGGTGACGGTGAAGGCGAGCGGCGTCGCCTTCAGCTGCATGACGATTTCCCCGCCGATCGTCGGGAGCGCGATGCGGATGGCGCGCGGCAGCCAGATGCGCCGCGTCAGCGTGAGGGGCCGCATGCCGAAGGCGCGGCCGGCTTCCAGCTCGCCTTTCGGGACCGCCAGCAATGCGCCGCGCAGCACCTCCGCCTCGTAAGCTGCGTAGTTCAAGGTGAAGCTGACGGCAGCAAAGAAGAAGCCTTCGCGCAGGATCGGCCAGAAGAAGCTCTGACGGATGCCCGGGATGACAGGCAGAAGAGAGCCGACGCCGTAATAGAGCAGCCAGAGCTGTATCAAGAGAGGCGTGCCCCGGAAGAAGGTGCAATAGCCGCGGGCAAGAGTTCGCAGGAGCGGGCCGCCGCTGACCTGGCAAAAGGCAAGGCCAATCGCGATGATGAAGCCGAAGATGACCGAAATCGCAAGCAGCGACAGCGTCTGCCAGGCGCCTGTCAACAGAAGCGGCCAATAGGATGATATCCACGAGAAGGTCATGTCAACACTCCTCACGCCGGCTTCGGTTGGCCGCGCCGCACACGCCGCTCCAACAGGTTGAAGAGGGCATTCGAGACGAGGGTGAGAGCGAGATAGATGAGGGCGGATGCCAGGAAAAAGATGAAATAGTGCTTAGTGCTCGCGCCGGCGAGACGCGTGGCGAGAGCCAGTTCCTGATAGCCGACGACCGCAACGAGAGCGCTGTCCTTGGTGACCGACATCCACAGATTGGCAAGGCCCGGCAAGGCGTTCGGCAACAGGGCGGGCAGGATGATGCGGCGGAAGCGCAGGCGCGGCCCCATGCCGAAAGCCTTTGCCGCCTCGATCTGGCCAACGGGAATCGCCAGGATCGCGCCGCGCAACACTTCCGTCATGTAGGCGCCCTGCACGAAACCGAGCACAGCGACCGCGACCGCGAAGCCATTCAATTCGAAGGCCGGAAGATCGAGCATGGCGAGGAGCCGATTGAGGCCATCCATGCCCGCATAATAGAGCCCGACGATCAGGATCAATTCGGGGACGGCGCGGACGGCGGTCGTATAGAGTTCGAGCAGAAGCCGGAGCGGCCTGATGCCCGAAAGCTTGCCCAGTGCCCCGCCCGTACCGAGCAGAAGGCCGATCAGAAAAGCGCCGGCGGAGATGGCGACCGTGGAGGCGGCCCCGGTCAAGAGGACTCCACCCCATCCAGGCGGATAGGGGGAGAGCAGGTCCAAAATGCCCTGTGGAGAGGTCACCATCGTCGCGGTCGTTTACTTGGTGCCGTAGATATCGAAGCTGAAATACTTCTTGGTGATCTCATCGTATTTGCCGCTGGCGCGCACCGCGGCGATCGCCGCATTGAGCTTTGCCTTCAGCTCGGTGTCTTCCTTGCGCAGGCCGCCGGAAACGCCGGCTCCGAGGATTTCCTTGTCGTCGGCGACATCACCCATCTTGGCGCAGCAATCCTTGCCGCCATCGCTCTTGAGGAAGGCGTCGAGTGCAAGTGAATCGCCAAAGACATAGTCGATGCGACCGGCGGCAAGATCCTGAAATGCCTCATCGAGCGTCTGGTAGGTCTTCTCGTCCGCGACCTTGGCAAAGTACTTCTTGTAATATTCCGACTGGATAGTCGACACCTGGATGCCGATGGTCTTTCCCTTGACGTCGCCTGCCGTCGCGCCGGTCTTCTGGTCCTTCGGGCCGATCAGCGTGCTCGGCGTATTATAATATTTGTCGGTGAAATCGATGACCTTCGAACGTTCGGCGGTATTCGACATCGATGACCAGATCACATCGAACTTCTTGCTCTGAAGCGCAGGGATGAGACCGTCCCAGGAAAGCTCGACGATCGAGCATTTCTCTTTCATCTGCTCGCAAACGGCGTCCATCAAGTCGATCTCCCAGCCCTGCCATTTGCCGGAGGCATCCTTGGCGAAGAAGGGCGGGTAGGATTCGTTCATGATGCCGAAGCGAACCTCGGCCTGCGCCGTCATCGAAGAAAGCGCGAGGGCAAGTCCGGCGAATAAAGTGGAAACCAGTCTCATGTAAGGGATTCTCCTAATGGTGTTGTCTGCGAATGGATTGAGGATCAGGCCGGCAGCAGGCCGGTGAATTCACGGCAGCGGGTGCTGAGCGGAGCGTCGAAGACCTGCGCGGGCGGCCCTTCCTCCTCGATGCGTCCCTGGTGCAAGAAAAGAACATGGTTGGAGACATCGCGGGCAAAACGCATCTCATGGGTGACCAGCAGCATGGTTCGGCCCTCTTCCGCGAGGTCCCGGATCACCTTGAGGACTTCGCCGACCAGTTCGGGATCGAGCGCTGACGTCGGCTCGTCGAAGAGCATCACGGCCGGATCGATACAAAGCGCGCGGGCAATTGCTGCTCTTTGCTGCTGACCTCCCGACAGGAAGGCTGGATAGGCGTCGCGCTTGTCGTAAAGCCCGACTTTATTGAGGAGAGCGTCAGCTTTCTCGATCGCCTCGCGACGAGGAATGCCGAGGACATGCACCGGCGCCTCGATGATATTTTCGAGAACGGTCATATGTGCCCAGAGGTTGAAGCTCTGGAACACCATGCCCAGCCCGCTGCGCATCCGTTCGATCTGCCGCCAGCTCTTCGGCTGCATCTGTCCTTGCCGTCCGCGCTTCAGGGCGACTTCTTCGCCGTTGACGACGATGCGTCCGCGATCGGGCATCTCAAGCAGGTTGATGCAGCGCAGAAACGTGCTTTTCCCGGAACCGGACGAGCCGATGATGGAAATCACGTCCCCTTGATTGGCAATGGTCGAAACGCCCTTGAGGACCTGATGTGACCCAAAACTCTTGTGGAGATCTTCCACGCAAAGAGCCTGGGAGGACAGCTCTGTCATATATAATTCCGATGAAAACAATTTGCGGAGAATATCGCGAAGAAGAGCGGAATTTGCGCGCAATTTCCGATCATTCTGCATAAAAAAAGCAAAAATGTATTCCGTGTGCATCTTTTGTGATGGAATAGAGATATCGCCAGGGGATTTCGCCGGGCTGACAGAGGAGTGGCAATGGAAAACCTCGATCGTTTTGATCGCGATATTCTCGATATCGTCCAACGCAATTGTCAGCTGACCGCCGAAGCGATCGCCGAGGAGGTCGGCCTTTCGACTTCAGCCGTACAGCGGCGCCTGAAACGGCTGCGCGAGGACGGTATCATCAAGGCGGAAATCGCGGTTGTCGACCGCAAGGCGACCGGCACGCCGATGGTGTTCATCGTCGGCATGGAGATCGAGCGCGACAATTACGATGCGCTTGCGAAATTCCGCCTCTGGGCGGAAAAGCAGGATCACATCCAGCAGGTCTATTATGTCACGGGCGCCGTCGATCTCATCGCGATCGTCACTGCGCGCGATGTCGAGCACTATGACGATATCGCCGCCGTGATCATGGCGGAGAATCCCCAGATCCGGCGCATGCACACGAATGTAGTATTGCGTGACGTCAAGCTTGGATTGTTCGTGCCGCTGGCAAACGGTGACGACGCGGGCTGATCGAGGCCGAGCGGCGGCGCCGAGGCTTCACCTTCGGCGCCGCCGCTTGACGGACCGTGTCAGACGGATTGCTCGATCACAAGCACGCCGTAGCCTTGAAGCTCGCTCCGTCCCGATATCGTCCTGCCGGTCAGCAGATCGATCCCTGCAGGCAGATCGACGATTTTCGTTTCGTGCTCCGTATTGAGCACGAACAGCAACTTCCTGCCGTTGCCCTCGCGCAGCGACACCTCGACGCCGGCAGGCAGATCCTGCACGAGCGGCGCGGCAACGCCGTCGCTGGCGAGAATCTCCCCGATGACCTCTGCGAGCGGCGCGGTAAGATAGGTGCCGAGATAATAGACCTGACCCTTGCCACGCCGGCGGCGCGTCAGCATCGGCGTGCCTTCCAGGAAGCGGTCGGACCAGCGGCCGATGATCTCGGTGTCCGCGGTTGTTTCCAGCTTCTCGTAAAGGTGTCCCGCTTCCAGCTGACGATTGCCGATTGTATAGGCATATTTGCGTGAGGCCGAGGATGCCGGCGGACGCGGGGACGGCTGATGGCTGCCGATGCCGCCCTCACGGAAGCCGGTGAACAGTCCGTCGGCGCCCGGGGCGGAGACGGGGCCGAATTCGTAGACGCTTACGCCGGAAAGCTTGGAAAGTGCGGCACCCGGCGCCTGGGTGCGGATGATGTGGTTGTTGTCATCGCGGGTCCCCGTCATTGCCGACAGGATGAGCGTGCCGCCATCGGCGACGAACTTCTCCACGGCTGCCGACCACTCTTCCTTCCACATGACCCAATGGGGAACATAGAGTGCCTTGATGCGCGACAGATCGTCTTCCGGGTGAATAAAGCCGCAGGCAATGCCGGCCTGATAGCATGCACGGTGCAGATGGGCGGCATCCTGCATCGGGCTTGGCAGGCCGATCGCGTAGGTCTTGTAGGCTTCCTGATTGTCGAAATCCGCGCCGGCGATGGCAATATCCATGCGCACGGTGGTGCCGAGCAGCTTGTCCTCGATCTTGCGGATGTCGGATGCGAATTGCATGGCTTCCTCGTAGCGGCGGCGTGGAACATCATCATGATCGATAATGCCGTTCCAGTAGATCTCGGCGCCGAAATGCGCGGGCCGCCAACGGAAGAACATCAGTCCGTCGGCGCCGCGCGACACCGAGGTCATCGCCATGCGGCGCATCTCGCCGGGCTCCGGCACGGATGAAGAGAAGCCCGGCTGGCTGCCGAGGCCGGAGGCCTGTTCCGGAACGATGAAATTGCCGGAATAGGCGCGGCATTGGTCGAGGTGGAAAGCCTGCGTGATCGCATGACCGCCGCCGCGGCGCATTTCGTCATAGAGGAACGGGTAGATGTCGAAGCCGATGAAATCGAGATCCTGGCCGAACTGGCCGCGAAAATCGATGTCGGCAAGGTTGCCGAGGTTATGGAAGATGAACCATTCGGGATTGGTCGTCCTCAGGATGTCTACCTGATCGTGCTGGAAGAGAGCCGTCGCGAAGGCGAGGAAGCGGTGATAGTCCTGCACATGTCCGGGGCTGGAGAAGGACGGATTCAGCGGCTTCGGGAAGACGATCTGGTCGAAGGTCTGGTATGCCGTCGCCCAGAAGTCGCCGCCCCAGGCAAAGTTCACGGCTTCGATCGTGCCGTATTTGGCACGGCAGAACTTCTGGAATTCGATGAGCGCCGATGGCGAGTAGCTTTCGGAGGTGGTCGTGTTCAGCTCATTGTCCGTCTGCCAGCCGATGACATCAGGATTGTCGCGGTAATGCTCGGCCATCGCGCGGGTAATGCGCTGGCTGTGCCGGCGCAGCACCGGGCTCGTCGTGTCGCAATGCTGGCGCGATCCATGGCTCGCCTCTCTGCCATTTGCGTCTACACGCAGGACTTCCGGGTACTTCGCCGTCAGCCAGCGCGGCGGTGTCGCGGTCGGCGTGCAGAGGATGGTCTTGATGCCGTGCTTTGCGAGGCCGGCAATCGCCTTGTCGAAGAGCGAGAAATCGAAATGGTCTTCATGCGGCTCCATGATGTGCCAGGCGAATTCCGCCATGCGGACGGTGTTGAACCCGGCGGCCGCCATGCGTTCGGCATCGCGGTCCCAATAGCTTTCGTCGACATGTTCGGGATAATGCGGCACGCCGACCATGAAGCCGTCGAGATTGAGCGTCCGCCAGACCGAGAGCGGCTTTCTTTCCAAAACTTTCATGAGGTCACAAGCTTTCTTTACAGAGAGGCAATGATGGGCTTCGGCCGGCTGAGGGTTCTGCCATCGGGACCGAAGAGGTAGAGCGAGGATGTCGAGGCGGACAGCTTGACCTGCTCGCCGGCCGAAAAGCCGGTCGCGTTGCCGAGCTGAACGGTGAAATTGCGCGTGCCGCTTTCCGAGCCGACCGTAGCAAGCGGACTGGCGTCGACGTAGAGAATGGTTTCTCGGCCGAGCTGTTCGACGAGGCGGACCCTGCCGTCGAAGGAAATGGCAGCGTCCTCGCTGGAGGCGCCGATCTTCAGCGATTCCGGCCGTATACCGAGAGTGAGGTCTGCTTGTGCTTTGAGATCGCCGACATCGGCTACGGGAACGAGGACCGTCGCGCCGCCGCCTTCGAGCGCGACTTCAGCAATGCCGTCACGCAGCGAAACGAGCTTTGCATTGACGAAATTGATCCGCGGCGCGCCGAGAAAGCCGGCGACGAATTGGTTTGCCGGATTGTGATAGAGATGAAGCGGCGCGCCTTCCTGTTCGATGATGCCTTTGTTGAACACGACGATGCGGCTCGCCATCGTCATCGCCTCGACCTGATCGTGCGTCACATAGATCATCGTCGAGCCGAGCTGCTGATGCAGCGTCGAAAGCTCGACGCGCATCTGCGTGCGCAATGCGGCATCGAGATTGGAGAGCGGTTCGTCGAAGAGGAAGACCTCCGGCGAGCGGGTGATGGCGCGGCCGATCGCGACGCGCTGGCGCTGGCCGCCAGAAAGCTGCTTCGGGCGCTTGTCGAGCTGATCGGATATTCTGAGAATTTCGGCCGCCCGCTTGACGGCAGCGTCGATCTCGGTTTGCGGTCGCTTGGCCATCTTCAGGCCGAAGCCCATATTCTCGGCAACCGTCATGTGCGGATAAAGCGCATAGGACTGGAAAACCATGGCAATGCCGCGATCGCCCGGTTCCTCGCGCGTCACGTTGCGGCCGTTGATCCAGATCTCGCCCGAGCTGATGGTCTCGAGCCCGGCGATCGTCTTCAGCGTGGTGGACTTGCCGCAGCCCGACGGGCCGACCATGACGATGAACTCGCCCTTGTCGACGGAGAGATTGACCGAACGCAGCGCATGGTAGCTGCCATAATGTTTGTCGATATCGATCAGCTGTACATGGCTCATGAATGGTACTCCAAATCGTCTCAAACGGAGCGGAACGCGTCAGCCCTTGACGGCGCCCATGGTCAGGCCCGCGATGAAATGTTTTTGCATCAGGAAGAACATCAGGACGGGCGGAACGGCGACGAACAAGGTTGCGGCCGCCACGATGTTCCAGGCGGACGTCCATTCGCCTCTGAGATTGTTCAGGCCCGCCGTCACCGGTTTGACGACGTCGCTCTGCGTCAGCACGATCGCCCAGAAATAATCGTTCCAGACGAAGGTGAAGATCAGGATCGCAAGCGCTGCAAGGGCAGGCCGCATCAGCGGTAAGACGACATGGCGCATCGTCTGCCAGGGGGAGGCGCCTTCCGCGCGTGCCGCCTGAAACAATTCGTCGGGCAGGGCTGCGATGAAATTGCGCATGAACAGGGTCGCAAAGCCGGTCTGGAAGGCGACATGGAAGATGATCAGCGCGAGATAGGTGTCGTAGAGGCCGAATCTGACCATGAGGTCGCGCACCGGGATCATCATGATCTGCGCCGGCAGAAAGTTGCCGCCGACGAAGAGCGAGAAGAGCAGGGCGGTGCCGCGAAAATAATAACGGGCGAGCACATAGCCGGTCAGCGTCGCGAACACCAGAACCAGCAGCACCGAAGGCAGGGTGATGATGAGGCTGTTGATGAAATAGCCCCACATGTTCGTCTGCTGAAAGACGGACTGGAAGTTCTCGATGAGATTGAAATGCTCGGGCCAGGTCCAGTATTTGCCGGCCATGATCTCATCGGCCGTCTTGGATGCGGTCAGCATGACGGCGAAGAGCGGCAGCAGCCAGAGTATGAGGATCAGGCCGACGAAACCGGCATAAAGGCCGCGGAGTGCCGGCTTTTCTTCGGGAATGGGGCGAGGATACATCAGCGTGTCTCCCGTTCCATGCGCGCCATGACGCGCAGATACCAGGTGATGAAAATGATCATGATTGCAAACAGGACGGTAGCGATCGCCGCGCCGTAGCCGAAACGGTAGGAGAAGATCGACTGCTCGTACATCTGGTAGGCCAGGACCTCGGACGAGCCGAACGGGCCGCCCGAGGTCATGACCGCGATCATGTCGAAGGACCGCAATGCGCCGACGACCGTGACGGCAAGGGCGATGAAACCCACTTCGCGCAATTGCGGCAGAACGACGTGCCAGAGCATGCTCCAGCCGCGGGCGCCATCGACGCGTCCGGCTCCGATAATATCGGAGCTCAGATTGTTGAGGCCCGCGAGAAAGAGCACCATGCAGAAGGCGATCTGCGGCCAGAGCGCGGCGGCAACCACGGCGAAGGTGACGAAATGCTCATCGGCAAGCAGGGCCGGAGCCGTCGCCCCGAAGAGGCTGAAGATCAGCGCAAGAAGCCCGTAATTCGGATCATAGACCCAGCCGAACACGACGCCGACCGTCACGGTCGCAAGTACCAGCGGAATGAAGAAGAGCGACTTCAATATCCGCATGCCGGCGATCTGCTGGTTGACGAGCAGCGCCAGCGCCAGTCCGAGTGGCGGCGCCGCCATGAACATCACAAGCCATATGAGATTGTTCTTCAGCGAGACGTAGAACTGGGGGTCGGACAGAAGTTCGGAATAGTTCGCCAGTCCGACCCAGGTCTTCTGGCCGACGCCGTCCCAATCGAAGAACGATATCCAGACCGATTCTACCGAGGAAGCGATGATGATCGTCCCGAACAGGATGCATCCCGGCACAATGAAGAGGACGGGCGTCAGCCAGTTCCTGTGCTTTTTCCACATGGCTCAGACTTCTTGGTTCGATAATTCAAGGCGCCTCGACAGGCGCGCCTTTCGAAGGTGGCGCGGCAGGAGCGACGGGCCGCAAGACCCGTTGCCCGCCGCGCCCTGGTCCGGGAGGACTATTTGAAAATGCGCGCGCGGGTCTTTTCGAGACGCGCCAGGATCTGATCGCGCCGCTCGGGCTTGACCGTGAATTCCTGGAAGCCCTTCATGCCGTCCTGCGCCATGTCCGGATCGGTGTCGCGGTCATAATATTGCGACGTTCCCTTCACGCTCTTAAGCGATTCCACGGCGATATTGACCAAGGGGTCCTTGCTCGGTGGGCAATCGTTGCGCGGCGGGATCGTGCCTTCGGCTTCAAGGAAGACGCCGAGATTTTCCGGCTGGTAGAAGTAGGCCAGAAAATCGCGCGCACCTTGCCGGTTCTTCGCCTTGGCGGGGATATGCACCGAGTTGACCGAGAAATCCTCATAGCGTTCGACGCCTGGGACGATTTCCGGAAAGGGAGCGAAGCCGATCTGGCCCTCGTCGCCCGCCGGGAAGGCGGACTTGATGAAGCCTCCGAGGTCCATCATTGCCGCCTTCTTCTGTGCGAGAGCCGCGCCTGCCTGCTCCCAGCCGAAGGACGGACCGCTTGCGGAGAAGAAATTGGCCTTGATGAGTTCTTCCCACTTGTCGAAGACCGGCTTCAGCATAGGGTCGGTATAGGGGACCTTGCCCTCCATCAGCGCCAAGTGCTTTTCGAGACCGTTGATACGCAGATTCATGTGGTCGAACCAGCCGCCGGTCGGCCACAGCTCCTTCGTCCCCATGCTGATCGGCGTCATGCCGGCGGACTTTGCGGCATCGCCGAATTTCAGGAAGTCGTCCCAGTTCTTCGGCGCCGTCCAGCCCTTCTCGGCGAAAACGTCCTTGCGATAGAAAAGGCCCCAGAGAATGCCGCCGAGCGGCAGGCCATATTGCTTGCCGTTGACGGTGACGGCGGTCATGGTGGCGCCCAGCTTGTTGCCGTAGCCTTCCTTTACGAACAGGTCGGAAATGTCGTCGAACAGTCCGCGATCGACGAAGGCCTTCATTCGGTTGCCGGAGAACCAGAAGCAGATATCAGGAGCGCCGACGACGAGGTAGCTGCGGATCGCCGTCTTATGGGCCTCGTGATCCATATTGTTGATGGTGACTTTTGTCCCCGTCTGCTTGGTAAAATCTGCGGCAATGCGCTCAAGGACGGCCCGCTGGCCGGCATTGCCGATATCCGAAATGATCGTCACTTCGCCGCCATTGGCAATCGCCGGGCGATAGAGCGCCGTGGCCGCCAGGGCAGCGCCCGTGCCGACTATGAATTGGCGCCGAGACGCCTTGATTGCATTGATGAGTGAAAGTTCGTTCTTCGATGCCATCTATTTCCTCCCGAGGCACATCAAATCCAGGCCCGTCCACAGACGCAGACAGCCGCCAACCTTCAGAATTTACGCAATAAACCGGCATTTCCGCTTGCGCTGATGCGAGCGGATATTCCTCCATTGCCATGCGCTATTGCATACCGTATCTTCCGGGAAGCGACAATAGTTAATTTACAAAATAAATTTAAAGGAACCCCGTGCGCGGCAACCCTAGTACCTCGAGAGCCCTCAACCGAAGGCTCATTCTCAACTTGCTGCGAAACCGCGGGCCGATGCCACGCGCCGAGATTGCGACCGTTACCGGCCTCAGTCCTGCGGCCGTTACCTTCGTGGTCACGGAACTGATCGAGGAGGGGCTGGTCGTCGAAGGAAAGGCACAGACCGGCGCGGCGGGACGCCGGCCGGTGCCGGTGGATATCAACTATGGCGGCCATCTGGCCGTCGGGTTCAAGCTCCGCCACGACAGCATCGATTGCGTCCTGACCGATCTTGCCACGACGCCGATTGCCTCTTTCGATATGCCGGTGCCGGACACGCGGCCGGAAACCATGGTCGAGGCCATTGCCGCGGCGATCCCGAAACTTTTGGCCGATGCGGATCGCACCGGCTCGCCGGTGATGGGCGTCGGCGTTTCGATCCCCGGCGAGGTGGATGCGGTCAAGGGCATCTGCGTCCAGAGCCCCCGCTTTGGCTGGCGCAATCTTGCTTTTCCCGAATTGCTGCGCGAGCGGGTCCATATCCCGGTCTGGATCGATGACGACATCAGCGCCTTTACCGTTGCGCAGCGGCTCTTCGGAGCCGGCCGCAACTACAGCAATTTCGCGACCATCGCAGTCGGCACTGGGGTCGGGTCGTCTCTGGTCATGGGCGGCGAAATCTATCACGGAAGCCATGGCCTTGCCGGAAAGCTCGGTCACATCATCACGGTTCCCGGCGGCCGGCTTTGCGAATGCGGACGAAGGGGCTGCCTTCAGGCCCATGCGGCAGAGGCCGCGATGGTCGATGAATGGAGCCGGCGCCGGGGAGCAAAGGCAACGCGTGACGAATATGCCGCCGCGATCGAGGCCGGCGACGCGGATGCTCTCGAAATCATGGCGCAAGCGGGAGAACTGATCGGGCGCCACCTGGCGGATCTCGTCAATCTGTTCGATCCGGAGGTGCTGATTGCCGGCGGCGAAGCCATGCAGTTTGGCGAGGCGATTCTCGAGCCGATCCGCCGTTCGATGGCAAAATATGTTTTTCTGAATATGCCCGAATTGCTTCCCGATTGGGTGCCGGGCTCCTGGGCTCGGGGTGCCGCCGCTCTGGCGACTCAGCATTTCTTTGATCTCGATGTCGAATGACGAGGTCCGTGCCAATGCAGATGAACAGGCATGTCCGCTTCGGCAAATTCTGCCATTGAGCCCATGATTTTTCGCAGGAGCACGATGAACATTTCTTTCCCAGCCCCGATGCGAAGCGATTCGGGGATGTAGCGAGAAGTCCGATCAAAATTCCGCGAAGCGTTTTGCCATCGAAGGAAAAATTGCCGGGGCGATTGCAACAGATTCCGGCCTGTCCGGTAAACCATGCCCCTTCCGTAAACGTTACCGCTCTCGGACTGGTTGCAATTCCGCCGCGGAATAAAACGCGGTCTCAAACGTTATCGACCGGCCGACGGACAGTTTGCGGCGGCTGCCGGCCTGACGGCTGCTCAACCATTTTTTCGATCGAGATAGGGAACTGCGTCAGCGGGCCGCCATGGCGGCCATTTCCCGGGCAATCACGCCGACCTCGGTGACTGCGGCT
>NZ_JAUQTZ010000051.1:0-40704 GCF_059803845.1 Rhizobium sp. UFLA01-1127
GTGCCTGCGGGTTGAGCGCGCAATCCTGAAAGTGCTTGCGACGGTATCAGGGCTGCTTTTAGGGGCATTGTTTATGGAGTGCATGCTGCAGGCATCGTAATTTGCCTGCCGCATATGGCAGGCTGCGAAACTCACGCATCGCCCCCGACCGCTGAGGAATGCCCTCAGCTTCCATATACAACTATCGGTCCGAAGGCTTGCCGCTTTGGCTTTCCAGCCGATAGCGATGTCCCGGATAAACCAGTCTTGCGGTAGAGACGACGCCGCGTGCCGACCATGTCCGTCTCCAGATCGTAAGGCAGGGTTCGGTCTTCAGGATCGTCAGGAGCTTGCATTCCCAGGCCTGCGGCATGACGGCTTCGACGACATGTTCCGAGCCGCTCAAGGGGGCAACGTCCGAGAGATAGGCATTCGGCGTCATGTTGCTAAAGTCCTGCAGCAGGTAGTCGGGGGCTGCTTGCGGATGGACGTGCCGATCCTCGATCTGCACCGGCACGCCGTTTTCGCTATGCACGATCAGCGAATGGAAAACCGGCGATCCTATGTCGAGCTCCAGCGCGTCGGCAACGTCGGGTGACGCGGCTTCCTGAGCCAACACGATCACCGTTGCCTGATGGGAATGGCCGCGTTCGGCGATCTCCTCGGCGATGTTGCGCACCTCGAACAGGGCCGATGCGCCCTTGCGTTCGGCAACGAAGGAGCCGACGCCCTGGATGCGGACCAGCTCGCCCTCGTTGGCAAGTTCGCGCAGGGCGCGATTGGCGGTCATCTTGCTGACGCCAAGCTCGGTAACCAGTTCGTTTTCGGAGGGGACGCGATGTTTGGGCGGCCACTCGCCGCTATGGATGCGATCGAGTATCATCTGCTTGACGCCGGCATAGAGAGGCGCGGCGTCGTTTTCCGCCAGTTCGCGTTTCATCTCGCCGGAACGCTTCATTGCCTATTCCCTTTGCACGGACTGAATCTGCCTCGAAAGCAACTTTCCCACTTGCATATCATAAATTATCTCATATGGTACCCTATACAACCTCGCAATCAATCCTAAAAATTATTGGGAAAGCGGGCAAGCCGGCGAAGATCGGTAGGAAGTGCTGCAAGGCCTGTTTCAACCTCAGAGGAGCTCTATGCGATGAAATTCAGTGCAATTCTCTTGTCGGGCGTCATGGCTGCCGCCGCCTTTGCGGCACCGGCCGTCGCCAAGGACTGGAAGACGGCGACGATTACCCTGGAAGGTGCCTACGCGCCGTGGAACATGACAAATGCCGACGGAACGCTCGGCGGCTTCGAGCCGGAGCTTGCCAAGGTTCTGTGCGAGCGCGCCAAGATTGACTGCAAGCTGGTCGCCTCCGACTGGGACGGCATGATCCCGGCGCTGAATGCCGGCAAGTTCGATGTGATCATGGACGCTCTGTCGATCACGGACGAGCGCAAGCAGGTCATCGGTTTCACCGTTCCCTACGCCGCGACGCCGGCCGCCTTCGCAGCCGCCAAGGATAGCCCGCTTGCCAAGGCCGCAGGCACCGGCACCACGATCAAGATGACTCCCGGCCAGACCGGCGTCAAAGAAATCGATGTGCTGAAGGAAGCTTTCAAGGGCAAGACGATCGGCATTCAAGCGGCCACCGTCTATGCCAAGTTCATCTATGACAATTTCGGTTCGGTCGCCACGATCCGCGAGTACAAGACCGGCGCCGACCGCGACCTCGACCTGCAGAATGGCCGCATCGATCTCGGCTTCGACGACGCGGTCTATTTCGCAAATGCCTTTGCCAGCGCCAACGACACGCTTGCCTTCACCGGCCCGGAAATCGCCGGCTCCATCTGGGGTGAGGGTGAAGGCCTTGGCATCCGCAAGGCAGATACCGACCTGCGCGACAAGTTCAACGAAGCGATCAAGTCGGCGCTTGCCGACGGTACCATCAAGAAGCTGTCGATGAAGTGGTTCAAGGTCGACGTCAGCCCGAATTGATGAGTCGGTCCTCGGGCCGTCATCATCTGTCTCCGGCTTTGCGGCCGGAGACCGTATGATATCCTGACGCCTGAAACTGCCACGGACAGGGATTGGATCTATGGCAACCTTGCAATTGCTGGGCTTCGGCTCGAACGGGTGGGGAGCGCTGCTGCTTGTCGCCGCCCTGATGACGCTCGCCGTCACGGCGACGGCCTTGGCCATCGGAGCCGTGCTGGGTGCGATCATCGCTTTCGCCAAGCTCTCCGGAAGCCTGGTGCTGAAGACGATCGGCAATATCTACACCACCATCTTCCGCGGCGTTCCCGAGCTTCTGATCATCTATCTGATCTATTTCGGCGGCTCGTCTGCGGTGACGTCGATCGGCAAGTGGCTGGGCTATGATGGCTTTCTTGGCCTGCCGTCCTTTGCCGCCGGTGCCCTTGCTGTCGGCATCATCTCCGGCGCCTATCAGGCCGAAGTGTTTCGCGGTGCCTATCTTGCCATCTCCAAGGGCGAGCTTGAGGCGGCGTCCGCGATCGGCATGCATCGCGGCCTGCGCCTGCGCCGCATCATCATTCCGCAGGTCTTCCGCTTCGCCATTCCCGGCCTCGGCAATGTCTGGCAGCTCAGTCTCAAGGATTCCGCTTTGATCTCGGTGACCGGCCTTGCGGAGCTGATGCGCACCAGTCAGGTGGCCGCCGGTTCTACGCGCCAGTATTTTCTCTTTTTCATCGCCGGCGGTGTGCTCTATCTGATCCTGACCAGCCTGTCGGATCGCATCTTCAACAAGGCCGAACGACGCGCCAATCGCAGCATGTCGGCTGCAACCATCGGCCAGGCTTGAGGAGGACGGCATGGATTTGGACTTCCTTTCAAGCACGATGGTCACCCTGCTCAAAGCAGTGCCGATGACGCTGCTGCTGTTCTTTCTGTCGATTTTTTTTGGAGGCCTTTTGGCGCTTGTCATCGTCGCCATGCGCGTCAGCGGCAATCCGATCCTGTCGGGCTTTGCCAAGGGCTATATTTTCGTGTTTCGCGGCTCTCCGCTGCTGATCCAGATGTTTTTGATCTTCTACGGCTTGGCGCAGTTCTCCGTCATCCGCTATTCGTTCCTGTGGCCCTTCCTGCGCGAGCCCGTCGTCTGTGCGATCCTGTCGTTGGCGCTTTGCACGGCGGGCTATTCGGCCGAGATCTTCCGCGGCGGCATCCGTGCCGTTTCGCCGAAGGAGATCGAGGCGGCACGTTCGATCGGCATGTCCGGCTTCCTGCTCGTTCGCCGCATCATCGCGCCGATCGCTTTCAGGCATGCGCTGCCTGCCTATTCGACCGAGATCGTGCTGATGATGAAGTCGACGGCGCTTGCGAGCCTCGTTACCGTCTGGGAGGTCACGGGAGTCGCCCAGCGCCTGATTTCGCAGACTTACCGCACGATGGAAGTCTTCATCTGTGCCGCGATCATCTATCTCGTGCTGAATTTCATCATTCTGCAGGCTACGGCCCTGCTGGAATATTCTCTCTCCCGCCATCGCCGCGCCATCCCGCCGGCGCTGAAGGCCTAAAGCTTACTGGAGCAGGCAAATCATGCCAGGTGTCACCCGACTTTCCGTCCGCAACATCCGCAAGAGCTTCGGTACGCACGAGGTCCTGCGCGGCATATCGCTCGATGCCCAGGACGGCGATGTGATTTCGCTGCTCGGCGCCTCCGGCTCGGGCAAATCGACCTTCCTTCGCTGTATCAATTTGCTTGAGATCGCCACGGATGGCGAGATCTGGGTGGATGGCGAGCAGATCCGGATGATTCATAAGAACGGCAAAAGCTACCCGGCGAGCCACAAGCAGGTGGATCATATCCGTTCCGAGCTCGGCATGGTCTTCCAGAGCTTCAATCTGTGGTCCCATATGACGATCCTGCAGAATGTGATCGAGGGGCCAATCCATGTTCTGAAGCGTTCCCGCGCCGAATGCATCGTCGAGGCCGAGGCACTTTTGGAAAAGGTCGGCATTGCCGACAAGCGCCACGCCTATCCCGCCCATCTCTCCGGCGGCCAGCAGCAGCGTGCGGCGATTGCCCGCGCTCTTGCCATGAAGCCGAAGGTCATGCTGTTCGACGAGCCGACCTCGGCGCTCGATCCGGAACTCGTCGGCGAAGTGCTGCGCGTCATGCGTTCGCTCGCGGAGGAAGGCATGACGATGCTGGTGGTGACCCACGAAATGAGCTTTGCCCGCAACGTCTCCAATCGCGTCGTCTTCATGAAGGAAGGGCTCGTCGAAAGCAGCGGCACGCCGGACGAAATGTTCGGCGGCGGAGCTTCACCGGCTTTCCGCCAGTTCATCGGCCATTTTGGAAACGGGCAATGACCGTCACCATCGACAAGCCATTGTCCTGGCGCGACGTTGCACGCGTCAGTGCCGGCGAGCTGCTTTCCCTCTCCGAGGCGGCATGGGAACGTGTTGCTCAGGCGTGCCGCATCGTCGAGCGCATCGTCGAAACGGGCGTGCGCGCCTACGGCGTCAACACCGGCGTTGGAGCCCTATCGGATACGGTGGTTGATCGCGCTTCGCAGAGCCGGCTCTCGCGCAATATCATCTTGAGCCATGCCTGCGGCGTCGGCCCGTTTCTGCCGGCGCGGGAGGTGCGTGCCATCATCGCGGCGCAGATTGCCAATTTCGCCCACGGCCATTCCGGCCTGCGACCCGAGATCGTCGCGCATCTGGCTGCGTTTCTCGAACATGACTGCATTCCTGAAGTGCCGTCCAAAGGCTCTGCCGGCTATCTCACGCACAATGCCCATACTGCGCTCGTCCTGATCGGCGAGGGCAGGGCCGTCGTGAAGGGCGTATCGATGAGCGGCGCTCAAGCGCTCGCAGCAATCGGCTTGAGCCCCCTCGTGCTCGGCGCCAAAGAAGGCCTGAGTCTCGTCAACGGCACGGCCTGCGCCACCGGATTGTCGGCGCTTGCAGTCTCCCGTGCCGAGCGTCTGCTCGATTGGGCCGATGCGATTGCCGCCTTGACGCTGGAAGCCGTCGGCTGCCAGATGGCGGCTTTCGACGAAAAGGTACTGGCGCTGCGCCCATCGGCGGGCATCGCCAAGGTCGGGCGCAGTCTGCGCAGCCGCCTGAATGGCAGCGGCCTTGTCGCTGCCGCCCTTGGGCGGCGGACACAGGATGCCCTGAGCCTGCGGTCGGTGCCGCACGCCCATGGCGCGGCGTGGGATGTCTTCGAACAGACCGCCCGCATCGTCGATCAGGAACTGGCTTCCGTGACGGATAATCCGGCCGTTTCGGGCACGCCCGAACAGCCGATGGTCTCTTCCGAAGCGCATGCCGTCGCTCCGGCTCTCGGACAGGCGGCCGACAGTCTGGCGGTCGCGATCGCCCAGATATCGGCGATGAGCGAGCGCCGGATGGATCGCCTCGTCAATCCATTGGTCAGCGGCCTGCCGCCTTTTCTTGCCAGCGATGCCGGCAGCCATTCCGGTTTCATGATCGCGCAATACACGGCTGCGGCGCTGAGCAACGACAACCGACGGCTCGCCGCTCCCGCATCGCTCGATGGCGGCCTGACCTCCGGCCTGCAGGAAGACTTCCTGGCCCATCCGACAGCCGCGGCCAACAAGCTGCTCGCGATTCTCGACAATGCAGAATATATCCTGGCGATCGAGCTCATGGCGGCCGCTCAGGCGCATGATTTCCTTGCTTCGAAGGGCAAGAGGGGGCCGGGAACGGAACGTATCCATGCTGCCGTCCGTTCCTGCGTGCCCCTTTATGGCGACGATCGTCCCTTGAATACGGATATGGAAGCCTTGCGGGCGATGATTGCCAAGGCTGCGCCACCTGCGGAACACGAAACTCCCTGCGGATCCGGCGCTTAAAGGGGGCAATGCGTTGCCGATCGCCTCTTCGCGTTCAAAAAGCACTTAAAGCGGCATGGGATCGCAAGCCTCCGGCCTGGAGCATGATGATCGGTTTCGGACGACATCATGCCCTACTCTATGTCTTCGACTCCAGAGCGGGTCAGATTTTAGGTCGTTTCGACCTATAGCCCTTCCGCTTTTCTTCGAATCACGGAAAGGCTCGATCCCTTTATTTTCAAGCAATTCCGGAGGGGAAACAGCTGCGCACTTTTCCCAGAATTGCTCTAAAATCGTCCGGCTCTAACCGACCGTCATGCGACGCAGCACGTTCGATCGGAAATAGAAGTGCTGAACGAGCGCACCCAGTATGTGAAGAACGACGACGGTCCACAATACCGCCTTGATGGGGCCGCCATGCAGGAAAGCCGCCGTGTCGACGCCGAGATAATAGGCAGCCATTCCCGAGAGCGGCATGGCGAATATCAACGCGTAAAGCAGGACATGCGTCACGTTGGCGACGTAATGCACGATCACCGGCTGGCCGTCCGGCATTGCGGGAGCTTCCGATGAAAATTTGAGTGCGATGCGCACGATGGCGAGCAGCAGGATCGCGATGCCGGCATAGGCGTGAATATTGGCGCTGGCGATGTCTGCCGACGTCGGCGTCTGGCCGTGGCGAACAAGACGCCGCCATGCATTCATCCCATCCGGGAACAAGAGATTGAAGAAGATGAGTATGGCCATGAGCCAGTGAAGGATGCGTTGCGGAACGGAATAGGCGGATTTTGCAGGCATCGTGCCTCCTTAGATTGGAATTGTTCTAAAGGTAGAGCATGATCCTAACGTGAACCTGAACGTGCAGGCCATTGCCTTGGAGATGAGCGTATTATGGATCGGAAGACCGAAGCCGATGCCTGCCAACAAGGATGTGAAGCGCTATGGCGTAGCGGTTCATGCCAAGCCGGGTAATTTCATCCGTCTTGCTGCCTGTCGGCTCGGGTGTCGGAGTCAGCCGATTCGATCCGCATAAGGATAAGCGGCGGCTTCGCTCATGAGGCCGCCGCATGGATTGGTTTACTTGCCGGCTTCCTTGGCCGCGTTTTCGATTACCGCGGCGACCTTTTCCGGCTGCGAAGCGAAGACGGCATGACTTGCCTTGATTTCGGTCACCTCGCTTCCGGCGCGTTTAGCCATGCTGCGTTCGAGTTCCGGATTGATGGAGCGGTCGTCACTGGCAACGACCGCCCAGCTTTTCTTCACCTTCCAGGCGGGATCGCCGACCTTGGCCGTAAAGGCAGCCTTGGAGGCGAAAACCTGCGACTTTCCGAGGAAGTCGGCCTCGTCCCTCGGCAGATCGGCGGCAAAGTCCGCTGCGAAAGTGGCGGGGTCGATATAAAGATACTGGCCGTCCTTCGTTTCGCGGATGTTCATGCTGCCCGCCGGCTTGGAGCTGGCAAGGCCGATCAGGCTTTCGCCCTTGTCGGGCTGGAACGCGGCGACATAGACGAGACCAGCCACATCCGGCCGGTTGCCCGCTTCCGTGATGACCATGCCGCCATAGCTGTGGCCGACAAGCAGGCTCGGTCCGTTCTGGAGATCGAGCACGCGGTTCGTAGCAGCGAGATCGTCGGCAAGCGAGGTAATCGGCTCTTGCACCACAGTGACGTTGAAACCATCCTTTTCAAGGATATCGGCAGTCTTGCGCCATCCCGAACCGTCGGCAAGGGCGCCGCGGACGATGACGATGTTCCTGATTTCGGCTGCCTGGGCAGCATAGGCAAAAGTGCTTGCAGCAAGGCTAAGGGCGGCGATGGAGAGAAAACGGGTCTTCATGGGTGTAACTCCTGTCAGTTGAGGTTCATGCGCGGGGTGAAGAGGGAATTTCAGCCGAAGGTGAAGGCGTAAGCCTGCACCCCGGGATCGAGGAAACGGATCTCGAAGTTGCGTGCGGTGACGTCACTGGACTGGCGGACGAGCTGGTAGAGCTTGGTTGTCGTCACGGTGCCATTGCCGTCGGCGTCGATATCGGAGCCGTGGTTGGCGCCGGGCGCCTTTCCGTCCACGGTCACCTGGAAGCGGACCGGCTTTCCGTCTGCCGAGGGGCCAAGCACCAGGTGCAGGTCGCGGGCGCTGAAGCGGTAAGTGATGCCGCCGCCTGCCTTGTTGAGCGTTGCCTGTTCCGGGCCGACCGTCCAGGTGCCTGCCAGACCCCATTGGTTGAGGCCGGGATTGGCAACGGAATAATCGGCGGCCGTGTCTGCCTTCACGCCTTCGGGGGAGACGAAACCCGTAGCCTGGCTATAGCCGACATAGGTTTCGCCGGAGCGGATATGGCCGAGGTCCGGGCTTGCTTCCGCACCCTTTGCATCAGGAACAACGAGGCTGCTTTCAGCCATATCGCTGCCGGCTTCGCGCAGGAGGTCCTGGATGGCCTGTTCCGTCTGGCGATAATTGCCTTCACCGAAATGCCGGTAGCGGACCTGTCCCTTGGCATCGATCAGATAATGGGCGGGCCAGTAGTTGTTCTCGAAGGCACCCCAGATGCGATAATCGTTATCGATCGCGACCGGATAGTTAATCTGGAAGTCGGCGATCGCCTTCTTGACGTTGTCGACATTTTTCTCGAAGGCGAATTCCGGATCATGGACGCCGATGACGACAAGGCCCTGATCCTTATATTTTTCCGCCCAGGCACGCACATAGGGAATGGTGCGGATGCAGTTGATGCAGGAATAGGTCCAGAAGTCGACGAGGACGACCTTGCCGCGAAGCTCGGCAGACGTCAGCGGCTGCGAATTCAGCCAGGTAACGGCGCCGTCGAGCGAAGGGGCTGAGCCTTCGATCGGAAGGTTGCTGTGGAACGGGCGCGTGGCGTCGGTTGCGACCTTCATGGCGCTGCTGCTGGCAACCTCCGTCTGCGGGGCTGAGCTTTTGGGGTGCAGCTTTTCCAGCAGGGCCTGTTCGAAGGAGCCGGTGCTTGCGTAGGAGAGGCGGGCAAGCAGGCCCGTATCGAGGCCAAATGCGATCGCTGCAACGCCGGCGAGAACGGCGACACCTGCGAACTGCCGGATGCGTTCGCTGACACCGAGGGACTGCTTCATGCGGGCAAAGATCTTGCCGCCGGCAAAGAGGGCGACGGCAAGCGAGGTCGCAGCCCCGGCGCCATAGGCAAGCAGCAGGAATGTCGTCTGCAGATTGGCGCCTTTCAAGGCAGCACCTGTCAGGACAAGACCGAGGATCGGGCCGGCGCAGGGCGCCCAGAGCAGGCCCGTTGCAATGCCGAGCACGAAGGAGCTTCGGACGCTTGCAGTCGTGCGCTGAGCACCGGCGGCATTCAGGAGATTGTTGCCGAGATCGACGACAGGTCGCGAAAGTGCGGTTGCGATGCGCGGCGAAATCAGGCTCAGGCCGAAGAGTCCAAGCAGCACGATCGCTGCAAGACGTCCATATTCATTGGCGCGGATCGCCCAGGCACCGCCGACCGCAGCCAGCGTCGCGACAGCAGCAAAGGTGAGCGCCATGCCCGCCAGCATGGGCAGCGTGCTTCGGACGAAGGGCTGTCCGGCGCGGGCAAAGACGAAGGGGAGGATCGGCAGGATGCACGGACTGAGGATCGTCAGCGCACCGCCGAGATAGGCAATGATGAGAAGCGTCATCGTCTTGTTCCTTTAGAAGCGATTGACCAGCTGCGAACGGCGAGGGGCCGTGCTCAGCAGTGACGCTATCTGCCAGTGACGACGTATCTCGAATGTGTCAGGCGGGATGGGAGAATGTACCGAAACGTCGACGTTCTGGGCTTCGATACATTGCGATACAAACCGGCCGGTTTGGGCGCGATTTCGCAGGTGGCGCAGCTGCCCGATGCGATAGGAGAAAAGGGACCCCCGGATTGTATCAGACTGTATCTGCAGGGCCTGAGGCTACAAAGGAATTCAAAAGGCCGCTGTTTGCGACACATCGGCGATACATGCGGCTGGCTTTCTTAAGCTCATGATCCAATCCACAGGAGAGACAGATGTTCGACGAAATCAACCACAGCCGCCGACGCTTCTTCGGCATTGCCGCAATCGCTGTCGCAGCCGCCGAGTTCGGCTTGCCTGCCATCGCAGGTGCTGAGGAAGCCAAGGCTTCTGCATCGACCCTGCCCGCCGTCAAGGCCGGTGGCCATACTTCCTTCGACGCGTTGAAGCAGGTGAAGGCTGGCGTGCTCAACGTCGGTTACGCAGAAGCCGGCCCCGCCAACGGTCCGGTCGTGCTGCTGCTTCACGGCTGGCCTTACGACATCTACAGCTTCGTGGATGTCGCGCCGCTTTTGGCGGGGGCCGGTTACCGGGTCATCATTCCCTATCTTCGCGGCTACGGCACCACCACCTTCCTTTCGAAGGACACGCCGCGCAACGGCCAGCAGGCAGCGCTCGCCGCCGACATGATCGACCTTCTCGATGCGCTGAAGATCGATAAGGTCGTGGTTGCCGGCTACGATTGGGGCGGACGTACCGCCGATATCATGGCGGCACTTTGGCCCGAGCGCTGCAAGGCGCTGGTTTCAGTCAGCGGCTATCTCATCGGCAGCCAGAAGGTCAACCGCAAGCCGCTGCCGCCGAAGGCGGAGCTTGCCTGGTGGTACCAGTTCTATTTCGCCACCGAGCGCGGCCGTCTCGGCTACCAGGAAAACCGCCAGGATTTCGCAAAGCTGATTTGGCATACCGCCTCGCCGCAATGGGCCTTTGACGACGCCACTTTCGATCGGTCGGCTGCCGCATTCGACAATCCCGACCATGTCGATATCGTCATCCACAATTACCGCTGGCGCCTCGGTCTCGTCGAAGGCGAAGCAAAGTTCGATGCCTATGAAAAGAAGCTCGCCGCCGGGCCGGTGATTTCGATCCCGACGATCACCATGGAGGGCGACGCCAACGGCGCGCCGCATCCGGAGCCTTCGGCCTATCGCGGCAAGTTCTCGGGCAAGTACGAGCATCGCACGATCACAGGCGGTATCGGTCACAATCTGCCGCAGGAAGCGCCGCAGGCTTTCGCCCAGGCTGTGATAGATGTTGATCGCTTCTAGTTCGGCGATAGTGTGCCAGAAGGCGCCGGCGCAAGCGGGCGCCTTCTGGCATTGCCGCATCGATGGGATGAAATATTCGTAGCTTGATGGTTACGATGATGGGTGGGAAATCGAAATGGATCATGTCGACCATATCCTGATCGTGGATGACGATCGGGAAATCCGTGAGCTGGTGTCGAGTTATCTGAAGAAGAACGGGCTGCGGGCGACGACGGCTGCCGATGGCCGCCAGATGCGCAGTTTTCTCGAGGCCAATTCGGTCGATCTGATCGTCCTCGACGTGATGATGCCGGGTGATGACGGCCTGGTGCTGTGTCGCGAGCTTCGTTCCGGAAAACACAAGGCGACACCCATCCTCATGCTGACGGCGCGCAGCGACGAAATGGACCGCGTTCTCGGGCTGGAAATGGGCGCCGACGATTATCTGGCGAAGCCTTTTGCCGCCCGCGAGCTGCTCGCCCGCATCAAGGCCGTCCTCAGGCGCACGCGCATGCTGCCCCCCAATCTGCAGATCAGCGAAGCCGGTCAATTGCTGGTCTTCGGAGACTGGCGGCTCGACACGGTCGGGCGTCATTTGCTCGACAAGGACGGAACGGAAATCACGCTCAGCGGCGCGGAATACCGCCTGCTGCGCGTCTTCATCGATCACCCGCAGCGGGTGCTCAATCGCGACCAGCTCCTGAACCTGACGCAGGGCCGCGACGCCGATCTTTTCGATCGCTCCATCGACCTGCTCGTCAGCCGTCTCCGCCAGCGGCTGGGGGATGACGCGCGGGAGCCGATGTACATCAAGACGGTTCGCAGCGAAGGCTATGTCTTCTCCGTGCCTGTAGAAATTGCGGAGCTTCGCCCATGACCATGGCCGACCTTCCAGGTCGCCGGTCATGGTGGCCGAGCACCTTGCGCGCCCGCATCTCGCTGATCCTGCTGGCCGGGCTCGCGATCGCCTACGGCCTGTCCTTCAGCGTGCTCTATATCGAGCGCTACATGTCGGCAAAGGCGGTCATGCTCGGCACGCTGGAGAGCGATGTTGCAACGTCGATCGCGGTGCTCGATCGGTTGCCGGCCGATGAGAGGGCAAATTTCGTCGATTGGCTCAGCCGCGGCAATTACAATTTCGAACTGGGGACGGGCCTGCCTGGTGTGCCGGATACCTCTGCCCATGGTGCGGAGATCGCCGCCAAGATTGAGGATGCGGTCGGCCACCGCTTTCCCATCCACATGGAAGCAATACCCGGCCCGATCTCGCGACTGCAGGCACATCTCAATCTGAGCGATGGCAGTCCGCTGACGATCGATGTCACGCCCAAGGGCGTCATGCCGATCGCGGCGTGGCTGCCCTATGTCTTCGTCGTCCAGATGCTGTTGATCGTCCTTTGTACCTGGTTTGCCGTGCGACAGACGACGCGTCCGCTCGCCGAGCTTGCTGCTGCGGCCGATGCGCTCGATCCCAACAACAAGAGCCCGGCCTTGAGCGACCGGGGGCCGAGCGAAGTGGCGCATGCGGCCAGGGCCTTCAACGCCATGCGGGACCGAATCGCGCATTATCTCGAAGAGCGTGTGCAGATCCTTGCCGCGATCTCGCATGATCTGCAGACGCCGATCACGCGCATGCGTCTGCGCGCCGATATTGCCGACGATTCGCCCGAGAAGAGCAAGCTCTTACAGGATCTCGGCGAGATCGAGCGTCTGGTACAGGATGGGATCGCCTATGCGCGCAGCGCCCATGGCAATGGCGAGAAGAGTGCACGCATAGATCTGGCCTCTTTCATTGAAAGCATCAGCTACGATTATCAGGACACCGGCAAATCGGTCGAGATTCTCGGCCTGGTTCAGGGTACGGCGACGACGAAGCCGCATGCGCTTCGCCGCATCCTCACCAACTTCATCGACAACGCCTTGAAGTTTGCCGGCGCGGCGGAAATCGCCGTGGAGCGGCGGGACACGGGCCAGGTTGCGATCACCGTTCTGGATCGCGGTCCTGGTATTCCGCAGGATCAAATCGAGGCGGCGATGCAGCCCTTCTTCCGGCTGGAGCAGTCGCGTAACCGCAACACCGGCGGCACCGGGCTCGGCCTCGCAATTGCCCAGCAGCTCGCCCGGACGCTCGGCGGCTCCGTCAGGCTCTATAACCGCGAAGGCGGTGGCCTGGCGGCTGAGGTCGTCATTTCCTGAACGGTCAGAAGATTTTCGAGCGATTTGTAAGCATTTGTATCCGGCTCGTTTGAGCCTACGTTTTGTAACACTTCCGGCGAATCCGGAAACATGCCGGATACGTCGATCCGTCAAAAACAACTCCGTCAACAGACGTTGCCCCACACCACAACACGGAGCGGGCAACGCAACAAAGGAGTGTTCCATGACCAAGATCGACAAGGTTCTCTACACGGGCAAGACCCACACCATCGGCGGCCGGGACGGTTTCGCACGCAGCGACGACAACCGGCTGGATGTCAAGCTTTCGCCTCCCGGCAGCGCCCATGTCGGCACCAACCCCGAACAGCTCTTCGCAGCCGGCTGGTCGGCTTGCTTCATCGGTGCCATGGGCCTGGCTGCGGGCAAGCGCAAGATCAAGCTGCCGGCCGATCTTGCTGTCAATGCTGAAGTGGATCTGGGCATGACGGAAGGTGCTTACTTCCTGCAGGCGCGCCTCACCGTCAGCATGCCCGGCATCGAGCCGGAACTCGCACGCACGCTGGTCGAGGAAGCGCACCAGACCTGCCCTTATTCGAAGGCCACTCGCGGCAACATCGATGTCGAGCTGAAGCTCGCCTGAGAATCACCCGCGCATCGACATTGCGCGCCGCTTCGAAAGGTGCGGCGCGCCGAATCGTTAATTTTTATCGCTTTGAACATCGAGCAAGGCAGCCTTTACTTTGCGCCTGGAGGATCATATGCGTCCCATCATTCTTCTCGTTGTAGGGGCTGCGATTTTCGCCGCTCCATGCGTCTACGACCCCGGCTCGAACGAGCCTTCGGCGCTTGCGAGCATCGCCGTTTTATGGGGCGGTTCTGGCTCCAATGGAGCCCCGTATTAACCGTTTGTTAACCATATCGACGGTACACAGGATCAACGATTTATTCACACAGATGACCAAAGTGCTAACAGACGCTCGTTCGATCCGTATCAAGGGCCGCTCTTTTCTTGCGGTCATGCTTTCGCCGGATCTTCCGCTGGACCAGTGGTTGATCAGGCTTGACGACCTTGCAGCCCGTTCGGCCGGCTTCTTCCTGGGGCGGCCGGTCGTGCTCGATATCACCGACTTGCCGATCGACAAGGCGCAGCTCAAGGAGCTGATATCAGAGCTTTCGGCTCGCAACGTCAGCATCATGGGCATCGAGGGCGGTCGCCCGTCGATCGCCGGGCCTGGCATGCCGCCGATCCTGAAGGGCGGGCGTCCGGCTGCCGATTTCGAAGTCAACGAGACCGAGCCGGTCGTGGAGCGCCGCAACAGCGAACCGAAGCCGGCGGCGCCGGAAATTCGCGCTGTCACGCAGTCGCTGATCATCCGCGAGCCGGTGCGTTCGGGCCAATCGGTGATCTTTCCGGAAGGCGATGTCACCGTCATCGGTTCGGTTGCCTCCGGCGCGGAGGTCATCGCCGGCGGATCGGTCCATATCTATGGCGCCCTGCGCGGCCGCGCCATGGCGGGCTCGATCGGCAACGCCTCGGCGCGAATCTTTTGCCGCAAGCTCGAGGCCGAGCTTTTGGCGATCGATGGCATCTACAAAATGGCGGAAGACATATCACCCGGCCTTAAAGGGCAGGCCGTCCAGCTCTGGCTGGATGGCGAAACGATCATGGCCGAAAAACTAATCTGAGCCGAAGCCGGCCAAAACAGGAGAGCGAGATGGGCAAGGTAATCGTCGTCACATCAGGCAAGGGCGGAGTTGGGAAGACGACTTCGACGGCCGCATTGGGGGCGGCTCTGGCACAGAGAAACGAAAAGGTCGTCGTGGTCGATTTCGACGTCGGCCTGCGCAATCTCGATCTGGTCATGGGAGCGGAACGCCGCGTCGTCTATGACCTCGTCAACGTCATTCACGGCGATGCCAAGCTGCCGCAGGCGCTGATCCGCGACAAGCGGCTGGAGACGCTCTTCCTCCTGCCGGCTTCGCAGACGCGCGACAAGGACAATCTGACGCCCGAGGGTGTCGAGCGCGTCATCAACGAGCTCAAGAATTATTTCGACTGGGTGATCTGCGACAGTCCGGCGGGCATCGAGCGCGGCGCCACCCTTGCCATGCGCCATGCCGACGTTGCCGTCGTCGTCACCAATCCGGAAGTCTCCTCGGTGCGCGATTCCGACCGTATCATCGGCCTGCTCGACTCCAAGACGCTGAAGGCGGAGCGCGGCGAGCGCATGGAAAAGCATCTGCTGCTGACCCGCTTCGACGCGAGCCGCGCCGAACGCGGCGACATGCTGAAGGTCGACGATGTGCTGGAAATCCTCTCCATTCCGCTGCTCGGCATCATTCCGGAAAGCACCGACGTCCTGCGCGCCTCCAACCTCGGCTCTCCGGTTACGCTTGCCGATGCGCGCTGCGCGCCGGCGCTCGCCTATTTCGAAGCTGCGCGCCGTCTTGCCGGCGAGCAGCTGCCGATCACCATCCCCGGCGAAAAGCGGGGTATCTTCGGCAAAATCTTCGCAAGGAGGGCCGCATGAGCATTTTCGGACTGTTCCGCAAGCAGAGATCTGCACCGATGGCGCGCGAGCGTCTGCAGATCCTCCTTGCCCACGAGCGCGCCTCCGTCGGCTCGGATCTCGTATCCGTGCTGAGGGAGGAAATCCTCGCCGTCATCGCCAAGCACGTCCAGGTCGATCGTGACAAGGTGCAAGTGAAGATGGATCGCGACAAGGACGTCTCCATGCTGGAGATCGATGTCGAAATCCCGCGCGATGCAGCCTTGAAGGCCGCCTGACGAAGGTTCGGGCACTGACATGTGTGCGAATGATGCCGCTTGGTGTTCCCTTGTGGCGAAACTTCGAGGTTTTTCGAAGTTTGCCCTTGCAAAAGGCGCGATTCGCGATTATTTGCACGCTATCACCTGTATCGATGGCCTGCCGCGCTGACATTTCTGTGTCGAGCCGGTGTTCGCTGTCCGGGTTAAAAAAGCAAGGGCGCTCCCCAGAAATGGGTAGAGCGCCCTTTGCTTTTGTCGCATTTGCCGCGCTTTTCTTGTTCGCTGCGATATGCCAGTTTGCGTTTATCATGCGGGAGGCGGCTGGTTTGGGCGGATTGAATCGTCGACGGAGCACGGTGTTCAGATGGCTGCTTGCCGGTATCTTCCTCGCGGCGTGCGCAATCGGGGCTCAAGCGGCTGACAAGACGATCTACCTGACGTTTGACGATGGCCCGCTGCCGGGAACGAAGAACATTCTTTCAGTGTTGCGTGAGGAAAACGTTCCCGCCGCCATGTTCATGGTCGGCCTGCATGCGGAGACAAGTCCCTCCGGCCGCGATCTTGTCGCCGAAGCCAAGGCGATGCCATTGGTAACGGTCGGCAATCACAGCTACAGCCACGCCAATAATCGCTACAGACTATATTACTCCAATACGCAGGCTGTGGTGGACGACATGCTGCATGCCAACGAGGTGCTGGGACTGAAGCCGATCGTCAATGCGCGGCTGCCGGGCAGGGACGTCTTTCGGCTTCCGGCGGTATCGAGAGAGGATCTCTCCATCAATGTCGCGCAATGGGAACGGGAGTGGCTGGACTATGAACTCGTCGCCGAAGCGGGCTTCCATCTCTACGGCTGGGATTTCGAATGGGTTCACGGCGGCGACGGCAAGCCGGTTCAATCGGTCGACCATCTGGTCAGCGAGATCGATCATCTCTTCCAGTACGGTCGCTTCACGCAGCGCGGCAAGATGATCCTGCTGATGCACGACGAAATGTTTCAGGACCGGTTCAACGGGCGTGAGAACCTGCAGGCTCTGATCGGCAAGCTTCGTGGGCGCGGCTATGCTTTCGGCGATATCAGGGACTACGCACCGTCGAACCCCTGACACGCCTCAATTTGTTTAAGCCTGTCTCGCCGCGGCCCCGGCTGCAACCGTCAGGATGAAGTCGTCGAGCTCCTGTTCCAGGCTTTCGATAGGCAGGCCGACGAATCGGCCCTCGAGGCTGATGCTGACGACGCCATGCACCGCGCCGAACAGTGTTCTCGCGCGGATGGCGCGCGCCGTCTCCGGCATGTTCGGCTGCAATTCCGCGAGAGGCTCGGCAATGACGCCCATCAGGAACATATGCTCTTCGAGATGCCATTCGGGGCTCGGGCGGTCATCTGGCGGACGATGGTCGAAAAGCGCCTTCCATAGATTGCGATGGGTGACTGCAAAGCGCAGGTAACCGCGCGCGAGATTGCGCAGCCGATCCGTGGGCGTGCGATCCCTGACCTCGGCCAGTGTCAGGGATTTCTCCAGCGCTTTCAGCGTCGCCGAGTTGACGTGAATGACGAGATCGTCGAGATCGGCAAAGACCGTATAGAGACCGCCAAGAGCGCAGCCGACATCCTGCGTGACATCGCGAGCCCTCAGGTTGGAAAGCCCGTCGGCAGCGATGCGATTGCGTGCCGCCTCGATCAGCCGCAGCTTCAGATCCTCGCGCTTTTCCAGGGTTTTTCTCGCCATTTCATTTCCAATCCAATTTTTTTGAACATTGTTCAAACTTTTTTCTTGAACGATGTTCATAGTTCTGGCATATGTCAGTTTGTGAACATCGTTCATAAACGGGAGATGGCAAATGTTCAATTCAATTCTGACGCTCATCCGTGGCAGAGCCCATGATGCGGAGCAGGCGTTCATCGATCGCAATGCCGTGCCTCTGCTTGCACAGCAGATCCGCGACGCGGCCCTCGGTATCCAGTCGGCACGGCGGGCGGTGGCGATTGCCGTTGCTCAAAATGAGCAGGAAAAGAGCCATTACTCTGGGATACTCGCTCGTATCGCCGATCTGGAAACGCGTGCCGTCGCCGCCCTTCAAAAGGGAAGCGACGAGCTTGCCCGGGAAGCGGCAGAGGCGATCGCCCAGCTCGAAGCCGAGCGCGATGCTTCCGAAAAGGCGCAGGCGCAGTTCACCCAGGCGATCGGCAAGCTCAAGGCAACGGTTCGCGCATCGGAAGCGCGGCTTCAGGAATTGCAGCGCGGCGAACGTTTGGCGCGAGCTACCCAGCAGACACAGAAGCTCAATGCCGCCTGCGACGACAATTCCGCTCTGGCAACGCTCGATGATGCCGAAGAGACGCTTACCCGACTTCAGGCCTACCAGAGCCGCTGCGAGATTGCAGCCTCTGTCATGAAGGAAATGGACGCCGCAAGCCGGCAGGCAAGCATTATCGAAAAGCTCGCCCATGCCGGCTGCGGTGCCCCGCTCGGCCCTTCTGCCGACGACGTGCTCGCCCGCCTTCGCCAACACATGAATTCAGCAGCCTGAAACACAATACATCGAACAGATAAGAGAGGATACGATCATGAACGACAGCTTCCAGAAACATTCCCAGGCCTGGGTCAGCTTTTCCTACATCTCTTTTGCCGCCGCCGCATTCATGCTGCTCGTCGGCCTTTACATGATGCCGATCGATCTGTGGGGCAAAGGCTATCTCGCCATGGGCATCCTGATGCTGGTGCAGACGACGGTCAACGTCACCAAGACGGTTCGTGACAATACGGAGGCTGACAAGCTCATCCGCAAAGTAGAGGATGCACGTACGGAGAAGCTTCTGGTTAAGTTCAATCGCGACGGTCAAGACTAATCTTTATTAACGACGTCGCAGAGTTGTATCCGTACTCAACCTTTGCGTAACAACTTTGTGGCGTCCTGTAGGCCAAATGAGGGAAACGCCATGCAAAAGCACCTGATGAGATCGAGGAAGTTCGCGCCGCTGTTCTGGACGCAGTTCCTCACTGCCTTCAATGATAATTTCTTAAAGCAGACTCTGGTTTTCGTCATTCTCGCGCAGATGGCGACAAAAGGTGCAGCCCTGGTCACACTTGCCGGCGGCATCTTCATCGTCCCGTTCCTGCTCTTGTCGGCGATTGCCGGTGAGCTCGCCGACAAATACGACAAGGCCAAGATGGCCGAGCTTCTGAAGCGCTGCGAGCTCTTGGTGGCGGCGATCTCGGTGGTCGGCATCGCCTTCTCCTCGATCTGGATATTGATGCTTGCCCTTTTCGGCTTCGGCGTCATTTCTTCGCTTTTCGGACCAATCAAATACGGCATGCTGCCCGACCACCTGGCAAGCCGGGATCTTCCCAAGGCCAATGCCTGGATCGAGGGCGGCACCTTCATCGCCATCTTGACCGGCACCATGGTCGCAGCCGTCGCCTTCCGCGAGGGCGAAAATGTCTGGATCTTCGGGCCGATGATGATGGGGCTTTCCATCCTATGCTGGTTTGCCGCCCGCATGATTCCCTCGACCGGCTCCAAGGCGCCCGATCTCGTCGTCGACACCAATGTCGTGCGTTCCAGCTACAGGCTGGTCAACGAGCTTCGCGCCGATAGCCGCATCTGGCGTGCCTCGCTGATGAACTGCTGGTTCTGGTTCGTCGGTGCCTTCATCATGTCGATGTTGCCGGTCATGGTCACCGATATTCTCGGCGGTTCGGAAATCGTCGTTCCCGCCTATCTGGCGATCTTTGCCATCTCGGTCGCCATCGGCTCGGCCATTGCCGGATGGATGGCGGCCGGCCGCATCGTGCTTTTGCCGGCGCCCGTCGGCATGCTGATCGTCGCGCTCTTCGGTCTCGATCTCGCCTGGAACCTGTGGGGCCTGCAGTCGGCAAGCCATGCCGAAACCATTCTCGGCTTCTTTGCCGGGCCGAAGACCATCCGCGTTGCCATCGATCTCGCCGGCATGGCGATCGGCGGTGCCTTCCTTGCCGTTCCCACCTTCGCCGCCATGCAGAGCTGGGCGAATGAAGACCGCCGCGCCCGCGTCATCGGCGCTGCGAATGTGCTCTCGGCTCTCTTTATCGCCGTCGGCCTAGCCCTTGTGGCTGTCCTGCAGGCCGTCGGCCTGTCGGTTCCCGTCGTCATCCTCAGTATCTCCGCGCTGAACGTCGCGGTTGCCTGGGCGATGCTGAAAAACCTGCCGACCAATGCCTTCCGCGATCTCATCTCCATCATCTTCCGCGCCTTCATGCGACTTGAGGTCGAAGGCCTGGAAAATATCCGCAAGGCAGGCCCCGCGCCGATCATCGCACTCAACCATGTGAGCCTGCTTGACGGTGCGCTCGCACTTGCCATCACCGAAGAAGAACCCGTCTTTGCGATCGACTATGCCTTCGCGAGGAAATGGTGGGTGCGGCCGCTTTTGACGATGTGCAAGTTCCTGCCGCTCGATCCGACCAAGCCGATGGCGACGCGCTCGCTGATCAAGGTCGTCCAGGAAGGCAGTCCGGTCGGCATCTTCCCCGAGGGTCGCCTGACCGTGACGGGTACGCTGATGAAGGTCTACGACGGTGCCGCCATGGTCGCCGACAAGACGGGAGCTATGATCGTGCCCGTCCGTATCGACGGTTTGGAAAAGAGCTATGCCTCCTATTTGACGTCGAGCCATGTCCGCCGCCGCCTTTTCCCCAAGGTCAAGGTGACGATCCTCGAACCGGTCAAGCTCGACGTTCCCGCGGAACTCAAGGGCAGGAAGCGCCGCATCGCGGCCGGTGCCGCGCTCTATCAGATCATGTCGGCGCTGATGTTCCGCACTGCCGACACGGACAACACTGTGCTTGGCCGCGTCATCGAAAGCGCCCACGAATATGGTGGCAAGAAACTGGCCGTCGAGGATCCGATCGCCGGCAAGCTCTCCTATGCCAAGCTTCTGACCGGCGCTGCGGTGCTCGGCGCGAAGTTCAAGAAGATGTTCCCGAACGAGAAGACGCTCGGTGTCATGCTGCCGAACGCCAATGGTACGGCTGCTACCGTGCTCGGTGTCATGTCGGCGGGCAAGGTGCCGGCCATGCTGAACTTCACGGCGGGGGCGGCGAACATCCTGTCCGCCTGCCGGACGGCCGAAGTCAAGCATGTGCTCTGCTCGCGTGCCTTCATTACGCAGGCCAAGCTTGGCCCGGTGGTCGAGGAGCTTGAAAAGCATGTGGCTTTCGTCTGGCTGGATGAGCTGCGCACGCAGGTCACCTTTCTCGACAAGATGCTCGGTCTCATGCGCAAGTATCGGCCGCTGGTCAGGCGCAGCGCCGACGATCCGGCCGTCATCCTCTTTACCTCCGGTTCGGAAGGGGCGCCGAAGGGCGTGGTGCTGACGAACCGCAATATCCTGTCGAACGCAGCCCAAGCGGCCTCGCGCATCGACTTCCACCCCGGCGACAAGGTGTTCAACATCCTGCCGATGTTTCACTCCTTCGGCCTGACGGCGGGCACGATCCTGCCGCTGGTCTCGGGCGTGCCGGTATTCTTCTATCCGTCGCCGCTGCATTATCGCATCGTGCCGGAGCTGATCTACGTCTCGAACGCAACCATCGTCTTCGGCACGGATACCTTCCTGAACGGCTATGCGCGCACCGCCCATCCTTATGACCTGAGGTCGATCCGCTACATCTTCTCGGGCGCCGAGCCGGTCAAGGCATCGACCCGCGAGGTCTATATGGAGAAATTCGGCTTGCGCATCCTGGAGGGCTACGGCGTCACCGAGGCAGCCCCCGTGATTTCGCTGAACACGCCGATGTACAACCGCACCGGAACGGTCGGCAAGATCATGCCGGGCATGGAATGGAGGCTCGAGCCCGTTCCCGGCATCGACGAGGGCGGCCGGCTTCACATCCGCGGCGCCAACGTCATGGCCGGCTACCTGCGCGCCGACAACCCCGGCGTCCTCGAGGCGTTGCCCGAGGGGTGGCATGACACCGGCGACATCGTAACCATCGACGAGGACGGCTTCGTCAAGATCCGCGGCCGCGCCAAGCGCTTTGCCAAGATCGGCGGCGAGATGATCTCGCTTGCCGCGGTGGAGACCCTTGCCGCGCAGCTTTGGCCGGGTGCTCTCACCGTCGTTTCGGCCGTGCCCGATCCGAAAAAGGGCGAGCGTCTGGTGCTCCTGACCGATGCGCCGGGTGCGACCCGAAGCGATTTCCTGGCATTCGCCAAATCGAAGGGCGCCACCGAAATGATGGTTCCGGCAGAGGTAACAGTCGGCAAGGTGCCGGTTCTCGGCTCCGGCAAGGTCGATTTCGTGACGGCCCGCGCGATGGCTCTTGAAGGTCAGTCGCAGTCCGAGGCAGCGTAAGCTCTCGTCATTCGGCGGTAAGCGGTCGGCGGCAAATTACCGGCCGTTTTTGCCAGTGATGCGTTTGCGGATTGTCTCGGAAAATATGTTGAAGAACGATCTCAAAGTCGCGCCTTTCCTGCCGGGCAAGCAGGTCCGTAGTGATGATTCTTTCGCCAGGTCGGAACATTCGGGCTATTGACGCTGTGCAAGATCTGAACAGCAATGGCGACCGGCAGGATCAATCCTGATCGGGATAGATTTTCGAATTTTGCAGCATATGTGCCGAAGTGGGGCAATGACTTGTGGAATTTAAGCTTATGTTTTCCAATTTCCTTTCGGCCTATGGATTACCGGTCTGAAAGTCGATTTGTTGGCCTGGCTGTCGTACTCACCCCTGACGACAGCCGGGAGTCTCGGAAGCGGCCCACAGTCGCGGCCGGGACTCTCGTCAGAAATGGAGGGCTCCATAGTCGCGATGAGGCCGGAGGCAGACCCGAGAAGGGGCAGGGCTGATCCGAAAGCCGGCGGATACGGATGCCAAATTGCCGCCCGGTCGCCTTGCCGGATGCGCGCTTTGATTGTAGCTTTCTCCTAAGGTCACCGAGCGAAGGGTGGAGATTGCATGGTCATCACACAGAGCGCCTCATCTTTTTTGCCCGATCGCGAAACCTTGCAGGCCATGGGCTTCGATCCGGGGCTTCGACGCAAGTTTGAAGCCGGAATAGAAGCGGGCTTGCTGCGCGATCTGCATGTCGTGCTTGCCGCCCGTTCCGACAACATTTGCCTGGAGTATTATGCTGCCGGCCCCGACGAGAATTGGGGAGCTCCGCTCGGCGACGTCGTTTTTGATGCGGACACGCTGCACGATCTCCGTTCGGTTACCAAGAGCGTGGTGGGTCTCCTCTACGGTATTGCGCTCGACAGGGAATTGGTGCCGCCGCCGGACGCTCCTCTCTATGAGCAATTCCCGGAATACGGCGATCTGGCCAGGGATGCTGCGCGCGCCAAGATCACCGTGGGCCACGCCCTGACGATGACGATGGGAATGGAGTGGGACGAGAAACGTCCCTATACCGACCCGCTGAACAGCGAAATCGCCATGGAGAATGCGCCGGATCGCTATCGATTCGCCCTGGACCGTCCGATGGTTGCCGAGCCTGGAACGCGCTGGATTTATTCCGGTGGCAGCGTCGCGTTGGCCGGGGCCATCATCGAGCGCGGCAGCGGCAAGCGCTTGTCCGATTTCGCGCGGGAAGTTCTCTTCGAGCCGCTCGATATTGCGAGGTTCCATTGGTCGGCCGGGCATGACGGCGTCGCGTCGGCTGCATCCGGGCTGCGCCTCACGGCTCCGGATTTGCTGAAGATCGGCATGCTTCTTCTTCAAAAGGGCGTGTGGAACGGCCGAAGGATCGTGTCCGAAGATTGGATCCGTCAATCGTTTACGCGGGCGATTCCGACCGAGGACGGTTTGGGTTATGGCCGGCTGTGGTTTTGCGGAGATGCGCCGGTGCCGGCGTTTGACCGTCCGAGCCCGTGGTATGCAGGTTTCGGAAATGGTGGGCAAAGACTTTGGCTGATGCCCCATGCTGGAATCGCCGCCGTTATCTACTCCGGCAAGTATAATTCATGGGACGCCTGGATTACGCCCACCCGCGTCTGGCGCGAGATCATTCTTGCCAACTTCCTGAAAGCGTGAAGATGGCGCCTTCAGGATATGCTGAGGGAGGGCCGCAAGGCCTCGATCCGCCGGCCGCATGCGGCCCGATCTTCAAGACCGGGCCGCGCACATCGCTGAAGGGCGGCTTAGCGATAACGCCAGCCACCATGCCACCACGTGCGATGTACCCAATAGCGATGCCCATCCCAGTAACCGCGGCCGGGATAGAAGATGCCATAGGCGGGAACCGCGGGCACGACGACAACAGGCCGTCCGTTCGGGCGGCAATAGCCATAGGGTCCGCGATGCCAGCCGATGCCGCATCCGTCGCGGGCTTCGGCCGGCGAGATGGCTGCAAAGCAAGCGGTCGCGGCAAAAGCCAGCAAAATGATCTTTTTCATGATGTCCTCACTCGTACTTGAAGAGCTTTGAGCTGTTGTCCCTTCAGCACTTAAACGGCCGCGTTCGGCAAATCCGTCGCTGCACATCGATCATTTTGCATTCAGCTGAAAAAAGGCGGGCATTTGCAGCGCACGAGCCTGCTGCCGCAAATAACAGTGCTATGGCGCAGCTCGAGGTCTGCGCGTGACGCAGGACCGGGATCGAGTTTCAAGAGTTTGCGAGGCGGGACTGCGGAGAGCACGCCTTTGCTGCGGGTGCCACTTTCCTGCCGATCATCGGTATGCGCCGTATCAAGGCGCGCAGAATGGCCTGGATCGATTTGTATTGCTCTGCCGGGCGCAGGCGGCCGCTGGAATCATACGTGAAGAGGAGATGCCGCCGGGCAAACGCATGCGCCAGCCACAGCGCAAAGGCGACGCCCACGCCCCAGCCCATCAGCGTGTCGCTCGCCCAATGGGCGCCGACCCATTGACGCGACAGGCAGATCAAGACGCCTACGGGAATGAACAAAGGACGAAGGCGGGGAAAGACAAGGGCAAGCGACATCGCCATGGCTCCGGCGGTTGCTGAATGTCCGGAGGGAAAGGAGGCAAAGTCGGCGTGAAAGGCAAAGGGTCGGAAGGTGAACGCGCCGTCCGTCTGCAGGAGTTCCGGTCGGGCACGGCCGATGATGTTCTTGGCGAGCGAATCGACAATACCGCCGCCGGCGACCGCCAGGAAAACGAATGCCGCTCCGGTGGCGATGAGATCCGCACTCCGGCGCATCGATTTGCGCAACTTTTGCGCAGGCGCGAAGATCGCAAATATCAGCAGCGCACCGCTGAATGAGAGCACCAACAGTCCCGTGCCGAGACTGCTGATCCATTTCGCCGTCCCGCGCAACTGCTGCGGAAACGACTTCATCCAAACGCCCAAGGGATAATCGGCCGTCCACATCACGAGCAATGACAGGGCAAGGAAGATGGCGATGAGGACGATCGGACGCTCGAGAAATGCCCGATTTGCAGGAGGTAGGGCGGCCGGAGTGGTGAAGAAACGGCGAAGGCCGCTGGCCATACGCCTGCGGCCGGTGTGGGCCGAACGCGCCAGCATTTCTTTCATGACCTCTCGGCCTCGCTGCCATGCTTGCATAGCCGATTTTCCGTTGCTGTCGATACAGCTGTCCGTGGAGCCGGCTTCACCAATCGCCTTCCGCTCCGTTTCCCTGGGAAAAGCTGCTACAGCAACACGCTGACAGCCGCCTGAAAGATCGTGATTGGCGTGTCAGGTCGCGCTTACGCGGACAGCGAGCCGAAATGTTCCACATCTATCGGCCGGATTCGTTTCGAAATGTGCCGGCATGGCTGAGAGAGATGCGTGACACTGAAAAAGGCTTTGCCGTCAATGTGTTCGCCACCGAATTCGGCGCCTTCGAGCGAAGGCTGCAGGGAGGATTGCTTCGCCGGCGTTTTTTAGCGACAATTGCGGCAGCGTTCGGTGGGAGGAGCCAAATGCAGGAATATTCCGCGCATGCGGATCAGGTGTATGCGTCGGCGCAATCGGCGGCGGCGAGTTCTTCGGTCGTTGCCTCCTGGCGGCGATGCATGGTCATGCATCGTCTGGCGCCGGAGGACAAGCGTCTGCCGCTGCGCCTCACCGGTCACGAATTTGAAACGGCGCTTGGCCGATCGGAGCGGCTGGTTGCCGAAGCGGCCAGTGAACTGGATCGTCTCTTTCTCGCGGTCGGCAGGGCTGGTTGCTGCCTGCTTCTGACCGATCGTGACGGCATTGCGCTCGAGCGCCGCGGCGCCGCGGGTGACGACAAGGAATTCCGCGATCTCGGCCTATGGATCGGTTCCGTCTGGACCGAGGCGAGCATCGGCACCAACGGCATAGGCACGGCGCTGGCCGACGAGCGGGCCGTGGCGATCTTCCGCGACCAGCACTTCTTCTGTTCCAACATCAATCTCAGCTGCACCACGGCGCCGATCCGCGACCATCGCGGCCAGCTCGCAGGCGCGCTCGATATTTCGAGCTGCCGCGACGATGTGAACGACGGGACCCTGGCGATCCTGTCGCAGACGGTGCGCGATGCCGCGATACGCATCGAGCTCAATCTTTTCCGCAGCGCTTTTGCCGGTGCCCGCTTCGTGATGGTGCCGACGGAGACGGCTTCCACATCCGCACTGCTCGCCGTCGACCGCAATGACCTCGTGCTTGGAGCGACGCGGGCGGCCCGCCTTGCGCTGAAGCTCGACGACCAGCGCATCGCTGCGGGAATTCCTGCTTCCGATATCTTGCGTGAGCAGGGAGCCGGGAATGAGGATCTCCTGGAGGCCGAACGCGCCGCCCTGCTCAGGGCTCTTTCGCGCGCCAACGGCAATGTTTCCCAGGCGGCCGCAGCGCTCGGCATGAGCCGTTCGACGCTGCATCGGAAGATGAACCGGCTCAATCTGCACTAACGCGCCGTCAAATCGCATTCGACCCGGCAGCTGTCGCAGAGTTGCGACACTGTGCGCTGCAGCATGGCAAGCCGCCTCTATCGCCTGCCGCCATATGCACTCAGACTTCTCTTATCGGTTCGCTTAATTGAACCTGCCGACCAAGGGAGGATGGCATGCTGCATCAGAAGATCGTCGAATCTCCGTTTAAACTCAAATATGGCAACTATATCGGCGGCAAGTGGCGCGAGCCGATCGGCGGCAAGTACTTCGACAATCTGACGCCGATCACCGGCGGCAAGATCTGCGAAATACCGCGCTCCGACGAGAAGGACATCAACGCCGCGCTCGATGCCGCGCATGCCGCGAAGGACAAATGGGGGCGGACGTCCACCACCGAGCGTTCCAATATCCTGATGAAGATCGCCCAGCGCATGGAGGACAAGCTGGAAGTGCTGGCGCAGGCGGAAAGCTGGGACAACGGCAAGCCGATCCGCGAAACCATGGCGGCCGACATTCCGCTCGCCATCGATCACTTCCGCTATTTCGCATCCTGCATTCGCGCCCAGGAAGGTTCGATCGGCGAGATCGACCACGACACCGTCGCCTATCATTTCCATGAGCCGCTCGGCGTCGTCGGGCAGATCATTCCCTGGAACTTTCCGATCCTGATGGCGGCCTGGAAGCTGGCACCTGCGCTTGCCGCGGGCAATTGCGTCGTCATCAAGCCGGCGGAACAGACGCCGGCCTCGCTGCTGGTCTGGGCCGAACTCGTCGGCGATCTTCTGCCGCCGGGCGTGCTCAATATCGTCAACGGTTTCGGCCTGGAGGCCGGCAAGCCGCTGGCGACCAGCCCGCGCATCGCCAAGATCGCCTTTACCGGCGAAACGACGACGGGCCGGCTGATCATGCAGTATGCCAGCCAGAACCTTATCCCCGTCACACTCGAACTCGGCGGCAAGTCGCCGAACATCTTCTTTGCCGATGTTGCGGCCGAAGACGACGATTTCTTCGACAAGGCGCTCGAGGGTTTTGCGATGTTCGCCCTCAACCAGGGCGAGGTCTGCACATGCCCGAGCCGCGCGTTGATCCAGGAATCGGTCTATGACCGCTTCATGGAGCGGGCCGTCAAACGTGTCGAAGCCATCAAGCAGGGCAATCCGCTCGATTCCGCGACCATGATCGGTGCCCAGGCATCGAGCGAGCAGATGGAGAAGATCCTCTCCTATCTCGATATCGGCCGGCAGGAAGGAGCCGAAGTGCTGACGGGCGGCGGTCGCGCCGAGCTCGGCGGCGAACTGTCGAGCGGCTATTACGTCAAGCCGACCATCTTCAAGGGTCACAACAAGATGCGTGTCTTCCAGGAGGAAATCTTCGGCCCGGTCGTATCGGTCACGACCTTCAAGGACGAGAAGGACGCGCTCGAAATCGCCAATGATACGCTCTACGGCCTTGGCGCCGGGGTGTGGACCCGCGACGGCAATCGTGCCTATCGCTTCGGCCGCGAGATCCAGGCCGGCCGCGTGTGGACGAATTGCTATCACGCCTATCCCGCCCATGCCGCCTTCGGCGGCTACAAGCAATCGGGCATCGGGCGCGAGACGCACAAGATGATGCTCGATCATTATCAGCAGACCAAGAACATGCTGGTGAGCTACAGTCCCAAAGCGCTCGGCTTCTTCTGAGTTCTCCCAAGGAAGCCGGCGAGGCTCCCGGCGGCGGCCGGGAGCCTTCAAGCATTTTCAGGCGGTGATGGAGGATCGTCATGGGCGACAATGGATCGGAGCCTCGGGTGCTGGCGACCGACAGGGCGCTCGAGCTTATCCGTGAGATTCAGAAGGATCATCCCGATATTCTGTTTCATCAGTCGGGCGGCTGCTGCGATGGCTCTTCGCCGATGTGCTATCCGGCAAACGAGTTCATGATCGGCGACAGCGACGTCAAACTCGGCGAGATCGGCGGCGTGCCGGTCTATATCAGCGCCAGTCAGTTCGAGGCCTGGAAGCATACGCAGCTCATCATCGATGTCGTACCCGGTCGCGGCGGCATGTTCTCGCTCGACAATGGGCGGGAGAAGCGGTTTCTGACCCGCTCGCGCCTCTTCGGCGGCGGCGAGGCTTGTGCTGTCCCAAATCTCAGCCGCTCGCCGGTGCAGTAAGCAGGATCATAAATGGGATGTAGTATTCGCCTAATACCCGCGATCCCGGGTACTTTGATAGGGTGTCGCCGTTGGTTTTGAGGGAGGATGACGATGCCAGCAGCGAAGATATTGATGATCACCGGTGATTTCACCGAGGATTACGAGACCATGGTGCCGTTCCAGACGCTGCTTGCCTGCGGCTATATGGTCCATGCCGTCTGCCCCGGCAAGAATGCCGGCGAGACGGTGGCAACCGCCATCCACGATTTCGAAGGCGATCAGACCTATTCCGAGAAGCGCGGCCATAATTTCGCATTGAATGCGACATTTTCCAGTATCCGCGCCGAGGATTACGATGCGCTCGTCATTCCGGGCGGCCGTGCGCCGGAATATCTGCGCCTCAATCCCGACGTGATCAAGTCGGTCAAGCATTTCTTCGAGGCGGGCAAGCCTGTTGCCGCTATCTGCCATGGTGCGCAATTGCTGGCGGCTGCCGGTGTTCTCAAGGGACGGACCTGCTCGGCCTATCCCGCCTGCCGCCCCGAGGTGGAGCTTGCCGGCGGCATCTATGCCGACATTGCCATCAACGACGCGGTTGCCGACGGCAATCTCGTCACGGCACCAGCCTGGCCCGCGCATCCGTCTTGGCTACGTCAGTTCATGGCAGTACTCGATGCTGCCGCCTTGTCGGAAGAAAACGCCGCCTGAGACCAAAAAGGGGAGACGCGCATGTGCGAATTGTTCGTCAAGGCCGATGCTGGGCTCTGGGAAAGCACCACGCGTTCCCTGCGCATCGATGGCATGGTGACCAGTGTCAGACTGGAAAACTTCTTCTGGTCGAAGCTGGAGGAAATCGCACGGCGCGACGGCATGAACGTGGTGCAGCTCATTACCAAGCTGCACCATGAATCGATCGATGCCGGCCACGATCTCGGCAATTTCACATCGTTCCTGCGGGTCTGCTGCGCGCGCTATCTCGATCTGCAGCTTGCCGGCGATATTTCGAGCGATCTTTCCCAGCCGATCGCCGGTGTCGATGCTCCCGCCATCCTTGGCCGCGAGCGCCTGAAGTATCATTGATCGGCAAACGGGCGTCGCTCATGGAGGCTGCTTTTGCATCCTGCTACGCTCGATAGTCTATCGGCAATAAGTCGAGCTGCCGTCTCCGCCGCCGTCTCCATATAGCTTGGATCGCGATGGAGCAGCACAACGGCAAACGCGCCGTCGAGGAGCAGCATGATCCGGCGCGCGAGCGGCAGGGCATCATTGCCGGCTCCTGCCTCCGTGAAGATCGATCCGAGCCAGCCTTCGACCCGCTTCTTATGGGCGCGCGCCGCAACCAGGGCTGGGTGGCCGGGAAGGTTGATAAGTTCGACCGAGGTGCGCAGAAAGCCGCAGCCCTTCCATTTGGCATTGCGTGCCGATTGCGCCAAATGGCGAAAAATACCGGCAACCTTCTCGGCGATATCGCCCTCCGTTTCCTCGAACCAGCGTTTGAAGAGAGCAAGGTTCGGCTCGTCGCGCGCCTGGAGATGGGCGGCGATCAGGTCATCCTTGCTGCGGAAATGATAGTAGAGCGTGCGCTTGGTGACGCCGGCCTTTTCGGCGATGGCATCGACGCTGACCGTACGGATACCGTCGCGATGAAAAAGCTTTCCGGCGGCCTGAAGAATGCGTTCGCGTGTCGGCGGGGAACGGTCTCTCATAGCCCAATGTATACCGGGTAGTGAATATACACAACGCAGCGGCTGCTCCATCGTGGCGACCATGAGCGAACAGCCAATTCCGTCATCGCCGAAGCCGGGCGGCCTGCCCATTTCCATTCCTTGTCCGGATGGCGTTGTGCTCGGCGGCCATCTCTGGCTGGCGGAAACGCCTTGGCCAGAGGGCAGCGTGATCGTCAATCCGGCGACGGGCGTTCTGGCGCGCTACTATCATCGCTATGCGCATTTTCTGGCGAGGCATGGGTTCGATGTCCTAACCTTCGACTATCGCGGCATCGGCCAGTCGCGCCCGCCTGAGCTGCGAGGCGCGGGCTATCGCTGGCGCGATTGGGGGGAGCGGGATTTCGAGGCCGTGCTTCGGCTGATGAGCGGGCATCGGCGTCACGGACCGCTGATGGTGGTCGGTCATAGCGTTGGCGGCTTCCTGCCGGGGCTGGCCGAACATGCTCCGATGATCGACAGGATGCTGACCGTCGGAGCACAATATGCCTGGTGGGGTGACTATATGCCGAGCAGGCGTGCTGCCCTGTTTTTCAAATGGCATGTCGTCATGCCCGCAGTAACCGCGCTCTGCGGCTATTTTCCGGGCCGCCGGCTTGGCTGGCTGGAGGATCTGCCGAAGGGTGTGGCAAACGAATGGAGCTTTCGCCGCTCCCGGTTCGAGCGCAGCCATCCCAAGGACGAGAGAAAGGAAGTGCTGCGCCGAATGGCTGCGGTCGAGGCGCCGATCCTGGCAATTGCCGTTTCGGATGATGAACTCGGCACGGCGCCAGCGGTCCGGCGCACGCTGAACTATTATGCGGGCGCCCAATCCGTCGTGGTGCAACTGTACCCTGTTGACCTCGGCCGCGACAGGATCGGTCATTTCGGCCTGTTTCACGACAGCCATGCCGCCGGCTTCTGGATCGACACGCTGTCGTGGCTTCGCGACGGCCGCAATCCCTGGCCGGCATCGGTGCTGGACCGGCAAAGCTGAGTGCTCTCCTCGGGGCCGCCGTTTTGCGCCAACCTCATGTTGCATGGGGTGATCGTCTGCGATAGACGCCACTTATCGATCATGAGCGAGATGAAAGCCAGGCGTTCGCCGGCTTTGGAATACTCGGAAAAATTGCAGGACGGAGTTTGGCATGACCAGTCAAAATGACGAATATATCTATGACGAAGTGACCGGCGAATGGCGCCCTGCCGCGGAAATGGCGGCTGCGGCTGCCTCCACCGAGCGTGTCGTTCTCGATGCAAGCGGCAACGTCCTTGCCGACGGCGACTCCGTCACCCTCATCAAGGATCTGAAAGTGAAAGGCGCCAACCAGACATTGAAGCAGGGGACGGTTATCAAGTCGATTCGACTGACCGACAATCCGGAAGAGGTCGATTGCCGTTACGACGGGATCAAGGGATTGGTGCTGCGCACCGAATTCATACGCAAACGGTCTTAACCCTTCAACGTCCTGGCTCTTCGAACCGAGCGTGACCATAGTCCCGCAGGTATCGCCGAGAGGAAAACAGGCTACATTCATTGATAGTGGGCAATGAAGGCGGAGCGGGGCTGAGTGTGCCATGAGCCCAGAGCATGATGCCGAAGTGTGTGATCGGTTTTCGGACAACATCACGCTTTATTTCGTTGATTCGAGGATTCAGATTTTGGTCGGTTCGCCTAAATCATCCGGCTCCAACCGAGCTGCGCCTTGTCGTGTCCTGTTATTTATTATTTGATAATGCGTGAGATATGTTTGTCGTGATCGCCGCACGATTGAGGCAATCGGCGAACGCTCGGAAGCATTGACCGCGAACTCGCTTCCCTGAGGGGATTGCGCGAGAGCCTGCCGGAACCATCCGCATCGCCACGTTGGAGCATGCCGCCGCCACCATTCTCTGGCAGGCTCCGGAAAGGTTCCAGCCTTGCATCGTAGCCGATTGCTTCGATGCAGGCGTCCGGCTCGGCGAGACTTGATCGCTGCCGTTCGTGAGCGGCAGCGCGGACAAAGCGCACCGAAAAGATCGCAAAGGATGATCCGTTAGCGACCGGCCCATTATCCGTATTCAGGAATTGTAAAATCACGAAACCACACTTAATTCCTTTGTTTGACGATCTTAGATTTGAGATAAGATATATGATGGCTTGAGCCGGCCGGGGGACAATCTATGCATCTTGACAGCTATGCGGCACTCGGCCGTTCGGACCTGTGTGTCAGTCCGCTTGCGCTTGGCACAATGACCTTCGATGCCGCCCGGCCTTCCTCTGAAAACAGGCCCGAGGCGATCATGGATCGTTATCTCGATCTCGGTGGAAATTATCTGGATACGGGCAGCGGAGATATGAAAGCGGGCGGCCAGACGGTTGTCGGCAGCTACTTCGCGCACCATCCGGTCAAACGCGACCGGTTCGTTATCGCCGCCAAGTTCGGTGGTGATCGTCATAGCCAGGAATTTGGCCGAAAGGCCATCATGGCAAATGTCGAACGGGCTCTGCGGCGGCTGCGCACCGATTATCTTGATCTGTACTGGCTGAACAATTGGGACATACAGGCGCCTCTGGAAGAGATACTTGCCGCGCTCCACGATCTCATTCGATCGGGGAAGCTGCGCTATTTCGGCATTGCGGATGCGCCTGCGTGGAAGGTGGCGCACGCGCATCTGCTCACCCAATCCAACGGCTGGGCTCCGTTCATCGGTCTGCAGATCGAATATTCCCTGGCGGCACGGCTGTTCGAGATCGAGCTCATCCCTATGGCGCGCGGGCTGGGGCTCGGTGTCGTCGCGCATTCGCCGTTGAGCGGGGGGCTTATCAGCGGACAGTATAAGCGCGCCGGCGCGGCGACGAAAGCGGGCCATACGGCACAACTGGCACAAAGGCCCGACGAACAGGATCTGGAAATCGTCGACGCCTTGTTCCGCGTTGCCGATGAGCTCGGCACGACGACCGCCCGCGTAGCCCTTGCCTGGGCCATCGCGCGCCTGGGAGTTTCGTCAACGGTTATCGGCATTCACACTCTCGAGCAGCTCGATGAGAATATCGGCGCGCTCCAGGTCGAGCTTTCGGCGCAACAGACGGCGACCCTCGACGCGCTGACCATCCCGAACCCTTCGGTCGTCCTGCCGTCGCTTCTGCAGAATGTCGCCCCCCTGAGCTGCGTTGACTGAGCCGTAGCCTTGGGCCGTTTGCGGTATCGCTCGTTCAGCAAAAAATGCGCGAGACGCCGTTATCTATCACTTTCATTAATGTGGACATCTTAGGATGGTGGCTCGGCTGAGCAACCGATGGTCTTTGATGTCCGAAACTGAAAAGCAACGTTATATTCCGGCACTTGACGGTTGGCGCGGAATGGCCATCCTCTTGGTGCTGGCTGGGCATTTCGGTGGTGATCGCTATCTCGCGGTCTTGGATCGGCGGGAGTGGATTTGTTTTTCGTTCTCTCCGGGCGTCTCATGGCCGACATCCTCTTTGTCAGGAACGTGCCCCTTGGAGCGTTCTTCTTCCGGTGGTTCAGTCGAGTCTATCCGACCTTGTTAATATTCGTGTCGGTAAGTGCGGCCGTTTTCTCGCTGACACCGCTGGCACCTGGCGTCGTGGGAGTGCTATCCGCGCTCTCCTTCACGGTGAACTACGTCATAACCGAGAGCGGTACCTTCATCCCGATATTTGATCATATCTGGTCATTATGCGTGGAGGAGCACAGCTACGTCTTGCTTGGCCTGTTCGCCCTTTTGCTTCGTGGCGCGGATAGCAGGTTTATTGGGCTTCTTGTTCTGGCGCTCGGTTTTGCCGCGCTGGCCATCGGCACCCGGCAATACGATGTTTACGAACAGAATCCATTCACCGTTTTCTGGCCGACGCATGTAGCAGCGGCGCCGATACTAATTTCCGCTGCGTTCGCGCTGTTATTCAGCCAACATCGCTCTCCATGGGCTTTGGAATGGCTGGTGCCCTTGGCGTTTTTCTGCGGCCTCGCAATGCGCCTGTTTGCCGATGCCGCTTGGATGTTCTTCGGCCTCAAGACCTTGTTGCTGGCAATTGCCGTGTGCACGATCGAGAGCGTCAAGCACTTCTCGAGAATATTGTTTGAAGGGGATATCATCCGGCAAATCGGGCGGATGTCATTTTCGATCTATCTGTGGCAGCAGCCATTTTACATTCTTGCCCGGCAGGGTCACCTGCCCCAGCTCCCTGCGCTGGCTCTGGCAGTATGCTTCGGGCTGCTGAGCTACTATCTGATCGAGCAGCCGACCCGTACGCGATTGAACGCCTGGCTGGAAAGAGGCAACCGAGAACGGGCCGTTTTAAAAATGGGCTGAACGGGCGCGACCGGCTTCGGCCGCGCCCAATAGCTTTTAGCATCAAGCGATGTCGAACCGGTCAGCGTTCATGACCTTGGTCCAGGCCGAGACGAAGTCCTGGACGAACTTCTGCCCGGCATCGGCCTGACCGTAGACTTCGGCGATGGCGCGCAGTTGCGAGTTGGAACCGAAGACGAGATCGGCGCGCGTTGCCGTCCATTTCACGTCGCCCGTTGCGCGGTCGCGTCCCTCGAAGACGTCCTTCGCATCCGATACGGCCTTCCACTCCGTGCCCATGTCGAGCAAGTTGACGAAGAAATCGTTGGTCAGTGTTTCCGGACGCTTGGTGAAGACGCCGTGCTGGCTCTGGCCGACATTGGCGTTCAGCACACGCAGGCCGCCGATGAGGGCGGTCATTTCCGGCGCCGTCAGCGTCAAAAGCTGCGCCTTGTCGATCAGCAGCTCTTCCGTGGACACGGTGTAGGCCTGCCGCTGGTAGTTGCGGAAGCCATCGACGATCGGCTCGAGGACGGCAAAGGCATCGACATCGGTCTGCTCCTGCGTCGCATCGGTACGGCCCGGAGCAAACGGTACGACCACGTCGTGGCCGGCCTGCCTGGCTGCCTGTTCGATGGCGACCGAGCCACTAAGCACGATCAGGTCGGCAAGCGATACTTTCTTGCCGCCGGTCTGGGCGTCGTTGAACGCCTTCTGGATGCCTTCGAGCGTCTGCAGCACGGAAGCGAGCTGGGCCGGCTGGTTGGCTTCCCAGTCCTTCTGCGGGGCAAGGCGGATGCGTGCGCCGTTCGCACCACCGCGCTTGTCGGAGCCGCGGAAGGTGGAGGCCGAAGCCCAGGCGGTCGAGACCAGCTGCGGGATGGTCAGACCGGAGGCCGCGATCTGGCCCTTGAGTGCGGCAACATCATCGGCATCGATCTGAGCATAGTCTGCATCCGGGACCGGATCCTGCCAGATAAGCTCTTCGCTCGGCACTTCCGGGCCAAGATAACGGGCGCGCGGTCCCATGTCGCGGTGGGTCAGCTTGAACCAGGCGCGGGCAAAGGCATCGGCGAACTCGTCCGGATTTTCGAAGAAGCGACGGGAGATCTTCTCATAGGCCGGATCGAAGCGCAGGGCGAGGTCCGTGGTCAGCATGGACGGAGCATGACGCTTGGACTTGTCGTGCGCATCCGGGATCGAGCCGGCGCCGGCGCCATGCTTCGGCACCCACTGATGCGCGCCGGCCGGGCTCTTCGTCAGCTCCCATTCGTAGCCGAAAAGATTCCAGAAGAAGTTGTTGCTCCACTTGGTCGGCGTCGAGGTCCAGGTGACTTCGAGGCCGCTGCCGATCGCATCGCCGCCCTTGCCGCTGCGGAAGCTGCTCTTCCAGCCGAGACCCTGTTCCTCGATGCCGGCGGCTTCCGGCTCCGGGCCGACATGGGCTGCGTCGCCTGCGCCATGCGTCTTGCCGAAGGTGTGACCGCCGGCGATCAGCGCCACGGTTTCTTCGTCGTTCATCGCCATGCGGGCGAAGGTTTCGCGGATGTCGCGCGCGGCGGCGATCGGATCGGGATTGCCGTTAGGGCCTTCCGGATTGACATAGATGAGGCCCATCTGGACGGCTGCGAGCGGATTTTCCAGATTGCGGTCGCCGGTGTAGCGCTTGTCGCCGAGCCAGGTCTCTTCCGTGCCCCAGTAGATGTCTTCTTCCGGCTCCCAGATGTCCTCGCGGCCGCCGCCGAAGCCGAAGGTTTTGAAGCCCATGGATTCCAGCGCGACGTTGCCCGTCAGGATCATGAGGTCGGCCCAGGAGATGCTGTTGCCGTATTTCTGCTTGATCGGCCACAGCAGGCGGCGGGCCTTGTCGAGGTTGACGTTGTCCGGCCAGCTGTTGAGCGGCGCGAAACGCTGCGTACCGGAGGAGGCGCCGCCGCGGCCGTCGCCGGTGCGGTAGGTGCCGGCGCTGTGCCAGGCCATGCGGATGAAGAGCGGACCGTAGTGGCCGAAGTCGGCCGGCCACCAGTCCTGCGAATCCGTCATCAGCGCGACGAGGTCCTTCTTCACGGCCGCAAGATCGAGCTTCTTGAACTCTTCGGCGTAGTTGAACGTCTTGCCCATCGGGTTCGACAGCGCCGAGTTCTGGTGCAGAACCTTTAGGTTGAGCTGGTTCGGCCACCAGTCCCGGTTCGAGCGGGCCGAAACATTCGTATTTCCATGCGGAAACGGACACTTGCCTGCGTTTTCGACTTTAGTATCCATAGTTCTCTCCCTTACGATGACTTGGTTTGTGGCAACCCGGCGAGGATATCTTGGATCCTCCCGCAAAACGGTCCGGCTTGATGATAGGCATGGCGGCGACATGTCAGACGCATGAAATCTCTCGTAGTTCTGGCCTCGCACGAACGTATCTGCCGAAGCCGGGCTTTGCTGGCCCCAATGACTTCGGGCAGTCCGAGCATCGATGAACTGAACGCAGTCAATGCTCCCAATGTGAGCTTCGTATGACAGGCGGCCGCATCTCATCTTTGCCGCGGCACTATAGCCAAGACAATCGATTAATTTAAGTTGGATTTCCTGATTGGTGCGATAAGGTGAGCTTATGACAAATCTGACGCTCAAACAGCTTCGCTATTTCGAGGCGCTCGCCAGGCAAGGCCATTTCGGACGTGCCGCCGACATATGCGCGATCTCTCAGCCTGCCTTGTCGATGCAGATCAAGGAATTGGAGGAGCAGCTCGGCACCGACCTGTTCGAAAGAGGCGCGCGCCAGGTCCGGTTGACCAATTTCGGGGAAGCGTTCGCCATCCGTGTCCGCGACATCCTGCGCTCCGTCGATGAGCTGGGAGACCTTGCCCGCGCATCGCATAACCAGCCCGTGGGCCGGCTGCGGATCGGCGTCATTCCGACGGTTGCGCCTTACCTGCTGCCGAGCATCATAGGCAATCTCTCTCGCATATATGACGGGCTTGATATCCATGTCCGCGAGACCCTGACGTCGAAACTGGTCGAGGAGTTGCAGGAGGGGAGGCTGGATACGGCCATCGTCGCCCTGCCGATCTCCGAGCCATCCCTGATGGAAGTACCGCTGTTTGCGGAAAATTTCGTGCTGGTGCGGCCGAGCGAGGACGAAGGCAAGCCGGTGCCGAACCGGGAAGCGCTCCGCGAAATGCGGCTGCTGCTGCTGGAAGAAGGGCACTGCTTCCGCGACCAGGCGCTCTCCTTCTGCAACATACAGTCGGCGCTTCCGCGTGAGCTCATGGACGGCAGCTCGCTATCGACGCTGGTGCAGATGGTCAGCGCCGGTATCGGCGTCACACTGATACCGGAGATGGCCGTGGCAGTTGAGACCCGTTCCGCCTCGGTCTCGACGGTGCGCTTCCAAAGTCCCCAGCCATCCAGGACGATCGGCATGATCTGGCGCAGGACGAGCCCTTTGGCCAGGCAGCTCGAGCAAATTTCCGAAGTGGTCCGGGACGCAGCTGACGCAATGCGCGAGCAGCATGATTCGATCTGGCGGGCGCAGGATCTGGATTTTAATGGACGCCTGCAGCAGCCAACAGCCTATCGAAGTTCTCCTGGTGGAAGGTCTGAAGGTCAAACAACCGGCTGACTCCATTGAGCCAAAGGCGATGTCCAATTGCCTTGTTTGCCGATGTAATGCATGAAGACGAACGGCAGCGCGGGCTTCGGTCCTACCTCATCGAAATTATGGTGAGCTCGCAAAAAAACTGGATCACTAGAGTATGTCGATAAGTCTTTTGCTGAGCAGCGCTTCACTCAGAGCTGCGAGTTTCATCGTAACGATTTATGGCGATGTGGTGGAGCCGAGAGGCGGTGCGATCTGGATAGGGAACCTCATAGAAGTCTGCGCAGAGCTGGGCATCAGCGAAACTCTTGTCCGCACCGCGGTTTCCAGATTGGTAGCTGCCGGCCAGCTGACAGGCGAGCGGGAGGGGCGTCGCAGCTACTATCGTCTGACGGAGGCTGCTCAAACCGATTTCGCCGCAGCTGCGCGCCTATTGTTCGGTCCTGCCGATCAATCTCAATGGCGCTTCGTCTATCTGGGTGGGCAATCGATTGAGACCGATGTGCGGCTCCTGGAGCATTCCGGCTATACGCGGTTGGGCGTGCGCTTGATGATCGGAGTACGAACCCATCCGCAATTGTCCGAAGGCAGTGTTGTTTTCACGGCGGATGCTGCCGGCGCCAACTTCGGCCTCCGGGGGCTCGCGGCCGAATACTGGGACCTGTCGAAATACGCCAAAGCTTATCACGAATTCCTCGAGCGGTTCGGGCAATTCTATGAGGCACTTGAATCGGGAGAAAAGCTCACCGCGATCGAGCATCTCGCCGCCCGTCTTTTTCTTGTCCATCAATACCGTATCATTGTGCTGCGCGATCCTCAGCTTCCAGCGGCGGCGCTGCCGGATGATTGGCCGCATGCCGAAGTACGCCGCCTGTTCGCCTCTCTCTACACTCGGTTGTCGGCTAAGGCGGATGACTTCGTCGCCAGGAAATTCCGGACGGCAGACGGACCGCTTCCAGGTCAAACAGCAGCCACCAAACATCGAATGACCGAGCTTCTCGCCATCATATGACGGCCCGTCGCCTTGCAAAAAAGCGAACGAAAGCCTGTCAGCCGAAATGTCACAAAAAATCGGAAATATAGTGTTGAAACGTGACATTAAAATTGGTATTAATTAACCGATCGGTCGGCGAATTGTCCTTCGAGGAGGACCGGGAGAAATTCGTGCCGGAAGCTTGTGTCTGCTGTGGCCTACCGGCGTCATCGCCAGGGCGGTCGCCGTGCCTTGTGGGCGATGTATCTCGGCGTCGGTGAAGGTGTCGCACTTATTCTCGAACGAGCCTGACACGATCGACAGGAGGAAGATCAATGTATGCGCAAATGGTGAAAACCGACGGCACCTGCATCCGTTCCCTCGACGAGATGGAGCCTGAGGAGCGCGCCTTTCAGGAACGCGTCGATGCCGGTCAGAAGATCGAGCCGAAGGAATGGATGCCGGAAGGCTATCGCAAGACGCTGATCCGCCAGATCAGCCAGCACGCCCATTCCGAAATCGTCGGCCAGCTTCCGGAGGGGAACTGGATTACCCGTGCTCCTACGCTGGAGCGCAAGGCGATCCTGCTTGCCAAGGTGCAGGACGAAGCCGGCCACGGCCTCTATCTCTACTGTGCCGCCGAGACGCTCGGCATCAGCCGTGACGAGATGTATGAGCAGCTGCATTCCGGCAATGCCAAATATTCCTCGATCTTCAACTATCCGACGCTCACCTGGGCGGATATCGGCGCGATCGGCTGGCTGGTCGATGGCGCTGCCATCATGAACCAGGTTCCGTTGCAGCGCTGTTCCTATGGTCCCTATTCGCGGGCCATGATCCGCATCTGCAAAGAGGAAAGCTTCCACCAGCGCCAGGGTTTCGACATCCTGATGAAGATGGTGAAGGGCACGCCGGCACAGAAGGCCATGGTGCAGGATGCGCTGAACCGCTGGTGGTGGCCGTCGCTGATGATGTTCGGTCCTTCGGACGATGCCTCCGTGCATTCCGCCCAGTCGATGGCCTGGAAGATCAAGCAGAACTCCAATGACGAGCTGCGGCAGAAATTCGTCGACCAGACCGTTCCGCAGGCCGAATATCTCGGTCTGACCGTCCCCGATCCCATGCTGAAGTGGAACGAGGAAAAGGGCGGCTACGATTTCGGCGAACCGGATTGGGAGGAGTTCGTCAATGTGATCGCCGGCAACGGTCCCTGCAATGCGGAGCGGCTGAATGCCCGCAAACAGGCTTGGAACGATGGCGCATGGTTTCGCGACGGCCTGACGGCTCATGCCGAGAAAGCGGCTGAGCGCCGTGCCGCCGCAAGGATTGCCGCCGAATAAGGCGGCTCGAAAATTCTGGGAGTGAGAAACATGTCCAGCGAATGGCCGCTTTGGGAAGTCTTCATCCGTGGTCAGCACGGTCTCAACCA